>JAISZX010000094.1 GCA_031284365.1 Holosporaceae bacterium | reverse complement strand
CTGGAACTGGAACTGGAACTGGAGCTATGAGCCTTCAATTTTACCTTGTTTCCATTGTTTCCCATGCGGGTCTTCAGATAATTTCTTTCGTCATTAATTAGCATCAAAATACTGAAGTCACATGGTTCGAAAATAAAATTTTTCATCATTTGTGCTCCGAGATTATTCAGCATATATGCATAGCAATTTTCGAGAGGTCTCGGATATTTTGATGGTGCGATAACAAGCGATGATTTTTTCGTCAGCTTTTTATTTAATGGTATTTCGTTTGGATATTCTATACTTTTACCATGTCCAACTGGCACGGTATCATTTCTATTGGGTAAAATATAAAACGGCATGAGCGAAATTTTATATGGATTCTTGCTACTTGTCTGTATGCTATACACTGAATCTTCTGTAATTGGCGTAGCAGACATAGGCACATTGCTTGTTTTTCGTGAAAGTATCGAGCTATTAACAATACCTGCAATCCATGGAATATTTTCCAATGTCTGGAGTATTTTCTCCTGGATAATCGTATATTTCTCCCTAAATATTTGTACTGGGAATCCGGCGTTCAACCTTAAATAATGTTTATAATTTTCATCATCATCTCTATGCTCCTCTCTATCCTCATTACCATATGTATAACAGTAATCATTTTCATTGTAGAAAGAATAGTAATAAAAGCTATATGGTGGTGGCGAAACTCTCCTCGTCGCTTTTACCCACTCTGGTTCTGGCGAATGTTTAGGTAAATCATCATCATCATTACCATCATTACCATCATCACCATTGTAGAACTTATATTTCATATATGTAGAGTAAGCTTCCATAGTTTGGCATCCATAGATTCCTTTTATACTATTCCAAACAATTTTCATATTAAATGGTTGGTTTAAAGGAGTATCTAGATTCTCCCTATTAAGATCGATTAACGCTTTCGGAATAATTGGAGATGATTCATCAACTTTCTGATTTTCATATTCCTTTCCCACCAGAACTTGAGTATTTATTATGTCGAATTCCTCAGGAGTCTTTTTCGGCGAAACGCTACTAGATGAGTCGTTCCTATTATTATCATTGGAGTAAAATTCACTCGTACTTTGCAATTGGGCGTCTTCCAAAAAGTTTTTTGGGACACCAGGAGCATTGGCCGCTGTTGCCGTATCATTGCTGAGCGCTATTTCCCGTTTATCGTACATATCCTGCACTGCGTCTATTATTTTTTGTCCGAAATTATTGAGTTCACTCAAATATCTTTTCAGACAGGTAAATTCCTCGAGAGTAAACGGCCTTTTGTCATGTTCATGTATGTAATCCAGTAGCATTGTTAGCAAACATCTACATTCTTCAATATGTACTCCTGTTGTTAATTTTTTCAGCAATAGTTCTTTATAGGCGTCTGGAATTATATCGCCTTCGATCTTATAAATAAGATTGCTTTTTGCATTGAGGGGAACGTCCTTTTGATTTTTAAGATTACCGTCTATTATTTCAGCAAGACGCTCAGTGGAGCACCACAAATTCATATTCATATAATATAGATGATGACCATCCATACGCGAAAGTAAAAAATCCTTTAATTCATAAGTTATGTCACCACCTGCGGCGTCTGCCAAAAGCGCTATCATCTGATAGTCGTTTCTCTTACGTTTTTTATCTGAGCCATTAGTATCGTCACAAACCAAATGATTATTGAATCTATGGATTAAAATTTTTGAAATTATTTGCCAATCCTTCTTCAAATTAGATTTTTGCAGTAGCAGTGGAATAAATTTTTCCGGTAGTACTCGCAGTAATCGGCCTGCCAACTGCACGTCCAGATAGCCGTCGCCACTCATTTTCGCCAATTTTTCTATAATTATTGACCTGGTACAATTTTTTGCGCTTCCATTGTATGATGGATAACTTTTATTCAGAATAATCAATGGCTCTAAAACAATGTTTTGGAAGAGAGTTCGTTTCATAAGCTTTTCGATCATTGTATAAGCTGTCACATATTGCAGCAGGAAATTAGTTTGTGCAAATGTAAAAATCCCGTCCCACAGACGGACAATGTTGTTTGCAGTTTTCGGAGACAGGTACTTCAGAGCGTCACCGAACAAAATCAATTCATTTGCAATGTTGTGGAGTACCCGCTTATCGACACGTGGAGCTTGGGAAGCTGAACTATCTGTTCTGGCGTCGATTAGGCAAAGTCTGTTGTAGATGCTGGCAACGGCTGACATAATATTGTAGCTCATGCCATCTGATGTTTTCGCTCGGTATAGCAGTGCATTTGCTATTTCTCCATCCACCAGTTCCTCAGTTTTTAATGTGGCAATCAGCTCCGGAAATGCGCAGAAATTTGGTTCTCTTATTATTTTTAATACAAAATCTTTTGGAGGACAGTTATTTGGCAGCGCTTTATCTATTATATGCATATTCTTAGCGGAAAATAGGGAACAAAAATCCGTTTTCCAGGTACATGTTTTGCATAGGAAATCAATTTTTTGATCTTCCGTCATGTCGCGAAAATTTATTTTGCCTACGATTTTGCTAATATCGGACGGTACATATTTCAGAAAAAATTCTACAACTTTGTCGATGTCGTCTCTAAAATTAATATTGACGCTGTTTAAACAGTGTTTTATAAAGAGCAAACGCGCTTCATGGTGGATGGTCCCAAGGCTTTCTAGAGTGCAACTATTAATAGTCTCAAATTTTGAATTTGTCAAAAAAGTATCAAATACCCTTTTGAAGTCATTGCTATAGTAAAAACTCTCTCTATAGTCAAACAACAAATTCAAAAATGCAAAAAAATCTTTGGTATATTTGGCCATATCTTCGACTTCGCCATTTGGTTTTTGACCATCAAATCTGGTTTTGCTAATTACATCATCGTGTTGGCGTGGGTGAACGCGTCTTATTACACGGATACATTGCTGTGGATCCAGTGTGGTTATGATATCAGCCGCTCGACTGATAAATTCTCGGGTATTACTATCATGATCATTCAATGCTATAACTCGTAGCGCCATATCTAATTTCAAATTGCTCAGGCACCCGCGCGGAAGAACCCAATTTTCAATTCTAAGACCTGGGAATTCTTTTAGAAATTTTGTATAATAGCCATCGCTATCGGTATCTATATCAGAATATAATAGCGCATTGACTATGATAAGAAGAGCTCTCGCAATATCATCATCGTCAAAGCCAACATCTATTCGATACCGCAGAGATCTCTCCAGCTTTTCTCTATTTTTTTCAATATTTTTGTAGGCCAAAATATATTCAATATCTGGCTTTATCCTTTCCAATATTTCTTTATCTATGTACATTACTGGATTCTCCCTATGCATCTTACTAAATGCACTATATACACAGGAAATCATCCAAATGTACTCCAGTAAAACCGCGTCCGCCAAAGGTTGATTGTCCTTAATTTCTGCTCTGGAAGAGGGCAATAATTGGCTATTTTTAGAAATACGTGCCAATAGAGAGGTTTTCGCATTAGCATTGGAGGCGGCATATAATCTTCTTAGCATTTCTTTGCTTACGGCCTCCTTATCAAAAAACGCCATCTGTATTGCCAATTCCCGCAGTGATGAATTCTTCCCCACCGTCCTTTTAAAACGCTCGAGATTAACTTCTTCAGAAGAAAGAGCACCATGGTCACTACGGATACGTCTCTCCAGTGCTATAATGTACATAATGCTATAGATCGTTAGGTCTCTATATTTCCTTTTAGACAATAATCCTTTGGTCTCTATCGGATTATTTTCGAAAAATTCATGCAAACATTGCATGGTGTTCTGGTAACTTCTGGTGCCAGAATTTGTCAGTACATCCGCACTTAGCTCGGCGATGGAATCCTGCGCCATGATTCCGTTGTACTGAAATAATATCGTCACAAGCGATGCACTTATGGCTAGGTTTTTCATTGTGTTATACTCCTTTGTAAACAAAAATGACATTTATTTGCATATGATGCAGGAAAAATAATTTATTATATTTCTGTATAGCACAAAAAAAACAAAAATAGTATTTTTTTCTCTAAAAAAATTTATTACGCCAGGGATTTGTTATTTATCTTGATATTTATCATATTGTTTTCTAAACTATCAAGCATAAATCTATGGGAGTTTAGTCATCATGAAAGGTTTTTGTTTATTGGGATCCGCTTTCATAATAGCTTTTGGTTTGCTTGGTTTTGGATATTTTTCAAAATTACAGACCATGGACACAATCGAAGTAAAAGGATTATCGGAAAAAGTTGTTCGGGCAGATGTTGGTCACATTTGTATAACGATATCAAATCACTGCGAAAATCTTGAAAAATTATACACGAAACGAGCCGCTGATAAAATAAAAGTCGTTGATTTCTTAAAAAGCTGTAACGTAACAGATGAAGAAATTTTGGATTCTTCCATGGATACGAAAGAGTATGAAGAGGAAAGCACAACCATTTCGCCCACGTCAGTCACTAAAGTGGAGAAAATAAAATTTTACAAATCCGAAGATAAGCTGAGTATTAACACAAAAGATTTGGGGAAAATAGAAAAAATAAAAGACGGAATTATGAAACTTTCTTCCGAAGAGATTTTCATTGGCTATAATTATTCCTACGATTTAACGAATTTTTTGGATATAAAAATACAAATGCTGAAAGAGGCTTCTGAAAACGCCCGAAAGAACGCAGAAGCGTTCATAGAGCCACAGGGACAAAAATGTGGTGAAGTGGTTTATCTAAGACAAGGGGAAATTACTATTCGGGCAGAAAACGAATCGGAAACCATTGACAGTTGGTCTTCAAAAGAGAAAACTAACATCAATAAAAAGCTAAGACTAGTTGTGAGAGCAGGTTTTGCCAAAGAAAAAGCAAAATGAAAAAATATATTTGCTGCATGACAGCTTTTTTTGAGATGGTGAGAGATAGATACTTGACTCCCAAAGAATGCTATTGTATTCTTTGGCTGATAGGAATTTTAATATGACGAATGTTTTAAGCTGCTTTTTTCCCACCACTGTGGTTTTAGTGGATGATAGTTCTGCATTTCTTGAAAGCCTCAAGGATTGCCTAGACATAAAGTACGTTACATTTAAGACTTTTTCTAATCCGATGGAAGCGGTGGAATATGTGAACGAAGTCTCTTCCACCAACAGACTCGACTATACCGATTTGATCCGCGATGGGGAAGATAGCTTATCGGATTGGAAATCGATACTTTTGAACGTAAATTGTCTTCATCGGGAGATATATAATCCCAATAGGTTTTCTAGAATATCCACCATCGTTGTAGATTATCTGATGCCAGGCATGGACGGCATTGATCTTTGCTCCAGGATTGACGATAGAAATATTCAGCGAATTTTGCTCACCGGCGTCGCCGATGAAAAGGTCGCCATTGATGCATTTAACGAAGGGAGGATTAATCGTTTCGTCAAAAAAGGCTCTGTTAGTTTTGAAAACGAAGTCACGGACAGTATTTCAAAATCCATGAATCAATATTTTTGTCTTCATACTGATGATATTTCCAAACATTTGTCCGTGTTGGATCGAGGACATCTAAGTGATCCGATTTTCGCAGATTTTTTCTTTAGCAAATGCTTCCGCGGCGATATGATCGAGTATTACATGCTAGATACTTTGGGCAGCTATCTTTTCATGAATGAAGTTGGGAAAATGTCCATGCTGAGCGTGCTTACGGAACATGAGCTGTGTCGAATGACAGAAATAGCTATTGAATCCGAAGAAATTTCTGAAGAAGTTCTGACTAAACTGCAATCCCGCAAATACATATTGGTTTCCCACGAAAGGACAGGATTGTTGCCACCAGTCTCGCAATGGTCGCAATACCTCCGAGAAGCTCATCGTCTGGACGGATATCAGACCTATTACTTCGCCATCTCCGATGAAAAATCACTTGATGTAGATTTTAACGATATCCAAACATTCCGCAATTTTAAAAGAAGGCGGGATTTTTAGACTTTCCTCGCTACTACAAGTCTGCTATTGTTAGTGTAGTCTGTTGATTTTGGAGAGTCATGTCCGAAGAGAATTCGATTGTATCATTTGATAAAGTTATGTTACACTACGGAGAAGGCGCTCCTGTCTTGAAAAATGTATCCATTTCTCTGTATAAAAAATCGTTTTATTTTCTTACGGGAGCAAGTGGAGCCGGAAAAACAACTCTCCTGAGACTCCTCTACATGGGTATAAAACCATCGTCCGGACAATTGAAAATATTCGGCAAAGACGTCGCGGAGATATCCCGTCAGGAATTATTCGAAATAAGACAAAAAATAGGCGTTGTTTTTCAGGATTTCAATATCCTGAACCATCTAACGGTCATGGAAAATGTTGCGTTGCCTCTAAAAGTTGCAGGAGAATTAAAAAAACAAAGAGAAAATCAAGCCAAAGAAATTCTCGATTGGGTCGGACTTGGCGGATGCTTCAATGCCTATCCGGACGTCCTATCCGGCGGACAAAAACAGCGAGTCGCCATTGCCAGGGCCGTCATCATTAGACCGGAAATCCTCCTGGCAGACGAACCTACCGGTAACGTCGATGAACAAATCGCCAACAAGCTCATGAACCTGTTCTACGGAATGCACAAAATGGGAACCTGCGTAATAGTCGCGACCCACTATCGGCAATTCGTCGATACTTTCCGCTATAACGAACTAAAAATAGAAAATGGCAGAATTATTGCCGATAGATCAATTTTAGATCCAAAAGGAGAGTTCTAGCATGATGTCGTCCCAAACAAGCGATTTCGATTTTTATAGCGATAAAACCAATCGATTTGTGCCTTTTATCATTGGGTTCCTCATGTATTCGGTTACAATTGCCATAATGAGCTGCTTCTTTACCTATAATCTGACCTCCGAATGGAGCAATACGCTTAATGGTCATATCACCATAGAATTTCAATCGAACATTGATGGCCCTGGCGAAACCCTTACGTCAACACAAATGCAGGAAATTATCAAAATAGTAGAGTCCACCGAAGGCATAAAATCCATAAAAAAATTGGAGGATTCCGATATTTTAAAAATATTGGAACCATGGCTGAGCGGTACATCCATTCCGGATGATTTCCCGTTTCCAACTATTTTCGACGTGGAATCCAATAAAAATATTCCGCTAGATCTGCTGCTGCTGACGGAAAAACTTGCAAAAATATCTCCAGGAGTAAAAATACACGACCACGCCAATTGGTACGCTCCAATTTTAAAAATAAGTAATGGACTATTTTCATTTGCAATTTTACTGTCGGTGCTGATATTTATAACAGTCTTGATAACGGTAATATTCATCACCAAAAAAACTCTGAGCGTGCATCAAAATATAGTGAAAATTCTACAGCTAATTGGTGCTAATGATAAATATATCGCTTCTCAGTTCAATAAATATTACCTGTCCATTGGATGTAAGGCGTCACTGACTTCAATTATTTTGGGAATCGCTACGGTTTTCAGTATGATTCACATATTTTCCGGAAAACTAGATTTTGTAACTTTAGTTTGCGCGGGAATAGCAATCGCCATACCGGCGCTTACTACCCTGCTGGTGATGATCACCGCTCGAAAATCTGTGGTATTTTTCCTCAATAACGACGAATGGAGAATTGGTTAATGAAAAAAAAATATTTCATCGTGGCGATTGTCATTCTATTGATGCTATGGATCGGTGCATTCTTGGGCTTCCTCATCTGCGTCCATAAAGAATCCCAAAATAACGAGTTAGGCTGCAATAATATGGCAATACTCACCGGTGGAAAAAATAGAATGGCGGATGCTATGTCCTTCCTGGAAGATTCTCCCCTGCCCTCCCCGTTGAAAGTGCTCATATCCGGCGTTGATCTCCATACGACGATCCAGGATATATTCGGCAATAACTCACCTGAACATATCGACTTTACCCTCGGAAAAGAAGCAAAAAATACCAGAGGAAATGCACGAGAAATAATCAATTGGATGAAAAATAATAACATGCAGGAGATCACTGTAATAACATCTGATTACCATATGCCCCGCAGTCTGCTAGAAATAAAGCATCTGGATCCAAATATAAAAATATATAGGCATCACCTGATCACTGCCAGGAAATTTAAATTTATCTTCTATTGCTTTCTGGAATTTCATAAGATAATACTTGCACATATTAGACATTTTTTGAGAATTTAGTCCATGGCAATTGCTAGATCAATTATTTTCTGTGTTCTATTTTTTGGGACAGCAGCTATTTTATTGCTGCTTGCACTTCCACTCGTAATTTTTCCTGAAAAGTACATTTATGGCTTCTGGAATTTATTTTCGAAAATTCTGGATTTTATAACGCAAAAAATCGCCGGCATCGACTATAAAATTGAAAACGAGCAGAATCTTCTGAAGGAACCGGCCATTTATGCATTTCGTCATGAATCTACCTGGGAGACTTTGGTATTAATTCATAAATTTCAACGACCGATTTTTGTGCTGAAAAAAGAGCTGTTGCGGATTCCGATTTTTGCTCAGCTGTCACGCAGAGTCGGTACCATAAGCGTAGACCGGGAAAATGGAGCTCGGGCTCTTATTAGCGCCGCCAGAAAGATAGAGAAATCCATTGCCAAAGGGCAGCCGGTGATAATATTTCCAGAGGGAACCAGAGCCCAAACTGGCGAACATGTACCAATTAAGCGAGGAATTGCGTTTTTTTACAAAAAAAGTAATTGTTCGGTTGTGCCGGTGATTCACGATGCTGGAAAATTTTGGCCTCGGGGAGGTTTTTTAAAAAAATCCGGAGTTGTAACGGTAAAATTTTTAGATCCCATTCCGCCGGGCTTGTCACAGGATGAATTTATGAATAGGCTAAATGAAGTTTTTTATTTGGAGATAGAAAAGCTCAAAGCCTAGAAAAAAATTGGAGAGTTATAGTGTCTTTAGACGTAACGTTGAACAAAATTTTAGAGCGACATGATTTTCTTAAAGAGCAAATGCTCGTTAACGTTGGAGATTCGGATAATTTTGGGAAATTATCGAAGGAATTTTCTGATTTGGAGGATTTTGTTCAGATCATCTGGAAATATAGGAAAGCCCAGAACGAACTCGCGAGTCTGGCGAGCATTATGGATGATCCAACTGTGGACATAGATTTTCAAGAATTGGCCAGATCCGAAATTGAGCATTTGGGGAAAATCATACCTGCCTATGAAAAAGAAATGAAAATTATGCTTATACCCAAAGACGCCATGGACGAAAAAAATGCCATTTTGGAGGTGCGAGCCGGAACCGGAGGCGACGAAGCTGGTTTATTTGCGGCAGACCTTTTCCGCATGTACCAAAAATATTCCGATTATCGTGGCTGGAAGTTTGAGATTTTATATACCCAGGAGTCTGGTATTGGCAGCATAAAGGAGGCGTCGGCGAATATTTCCGGCAAAGGCGTATTTTCTTATTTAAAATTCGAGTCGGGAGTGCATCGTGTTCAGCGGGTTCCGGTGACAGAATCCAGTGGACGAGTTCACACATCAACGGCAACTGTGGCCGTTCTCCCGGAGGCGGAAGAGGTGGATCTGAAAATAGAGGAAGCTGACCTGAAAATCGACGTCATGAGAGCGTCCGGCGCCGGTGGACAGCATGTAAACAAAACTGAAAGTGCCGTCAGAATTACGCATATTCCATCTGGCATAGTGGTGGCACAGCAGGACGAGCGATCTCAGCATATGAATCGTATGAAAGCCATGAAAATTCTTCGGGCTCGATTATTTGAGATGGAACGCCTGAAGCTTCATTCGGAGAGAGCGGAGAATCGACGTCTGCAGGTGGGGACCGGAGAACGCTCCGAACGCATTCGCACCTATAATTATCCCCAGGGACGTGTTTCGGATCACCGCATAAATCTTACGCTCTACAAATTGCCACAAATTATGGAAGGCGAAGGACTGGACGAAATAATCAGAGCTCTCCTGGAGGCGGATCAGGAAGATCAAATCTCTAATTATAGCGAAGAATAAATAATTTTGGCGGCAAAAAATATTTTATAGCTCACCACTTTATGGATTTCTACCCATATCATGGTAGCAATTCAACTGTATTTTCTTACCACCGACGAATTGCGGCAGGCCTTGATTCTGAGGCTTATTTTTCATATTTATTATATTTATACCAGGTCCCATCTCTGATTTGCCATTGTCGACTGGGTAGCGACTGGTAGAGTACGCACTTCGCAAATTGTTTGGATAATTCAAAATTGGAAATGGTATTATACCAAATCCCATTGTTAAATATCCAAATAATTATTTTTACATAGTTGCGCAATTGTCGAATTTTGTAAGGAGTTGATGAAGATATCTAGAGAAGTTTCAAGACTCTCTAAAGTCTCAAACAGCCTGTTATGCAGGACATTTTGCTTCAGATACCTCCAGAATCGTTCCACGGGATTCAACTCTGGCGAGTATGGAGGTAAAAGAAAAATATATATATTTTCAGGAATTTTAAGTCCTTTGGATCTGTGCCACCCGGCTCCATCCATGATGATCGCAATTTTTTGATTTTGGTAATTTTCCGAAAGAATTTCTAGAAATGCGTTCATACATT
>JAISZX010000033.1 GCA_031284365.1 Holosporaceae bacterium | reverse complement strand
AATCGGCGAAATCCTCCAGGCGATAAATCTTTTAACCTCTCATATCTCATATAACTTCCTCCATCAAAACAACTATGTATTTATAATACATAGCTTCCGTTTCGAAAGAGGTCTAATGGATGCATTGTCGCTTATATGCCTAATTCTGTGCGTTGGATGCGCCACAGATAAAAATGAGAAATTCGCAGGAATAATCGCAGTTAGAGATCCTGGTTCAGAAATAAAATTGAAGTTCTGTTCGGTCGGCATAGATTTAGATACTCCGTTTTTATCGGATCAATCAGTAAGCAATTTACCGGAGTATTGGTTCTCAGGCATATCAAACATCTTCTGAAAACGGACGTAACAACGCTGCTTGCTGAAAGTGATTTTATATCCCTCATAAATGCGCTGCCGGAACTCGAGAAAAATATGCTTTGGCCGAAACTGAAATTAAAACATTTGGTCGGAATCACAGTCGAGCAACTGCTTACTCATTTATCAAAAATCGACTACTGTAGTGGAAAAGATCTTGACGGCTATAAATATCAAAACCTAAATTTTGATTTAGTCGGGCTAATTTTAGAAAAGCAGACGAAAAAAACATACACCGAGCTGATTCATGAATTATTCTTGGAAATCGGAATGGAAAATACATTTCTGCACATTGATTTTTCCGAAAAAGAGCTTTTTGGTAGACTGAAAAAATCTCTGAGGTTAGTTCATAGAGATCCCGACATAATGAAAAATACTCTGACAAAAGCTGTGAATCCGGACGGAGGCATAATTTCTACTGCTCGGGATCTTCTGAAATGGAACGATTTCCTCGAAAAAAACGGATATTTTCAAAAACTGACGGAATTTTCTGTCGACGATGGCAGCAGCGGAAGATACGGATTTGGCCTAGTGACGAACCCGGAGAAAAAATTCTTTTTTTCATAGCGGAGCCGTTTTGCTGTACTTCAATGGTATTTGCTATATTGGGGTTCTGCTGTATGAACCAAGTACAAAATTTTCTGCTGCGGGGTTTGAAGTTTTCGAGAAGTATCCGGAACGAAAAGTTTTACGTCCGTCAGAAGTTAGCAAAACTCTTCAGAGAGATGATGCTATAATTTTCAAAAAGATTTTTGAGAAAATAGATCGACTTACACGAAAATGCGTGAAGCAATAAATTCATAGTTGCATGATTTTATCTGCTTTAATTTCATCCAGAAAATCCTCGTCGTGAGATATGATAATCATTGCGGCAGGATATTCGCGCAGAATTTCCACCATATGATCTCGCGTTTCCAGGTCGATGTTATTGGTGATTTCGTCCAGGATCAGAAGCTTCGGTGGATTCGCTGCAATTTTCGCCAGCGACAGGCGGGCACGTTCTCCTCCGGATAGATTTTTTGCAAAAGCATTCACTTCCTCATTTTTGCGGAATAGAAAATCATTCAGATGCCGACGAATTTCTCCGTGAGTCCATGCAGAATTTGCGTCCGAAATAATTTCAACGGCGGATTTTTCCGGATCAAGATTTCCGTAATGCTGATCGAGGTAACCGATGTCTTGCGGATTTGAAGCATGCCAATCGCCGGATTTCGTGATGTTTACATCTCCCAAAATTGCTCTGACCAGAGTGGTTTTTCCGCTGCCGTTATTGCCGACAATGGCGATACGTTCCCGCGAATTTATCGACAGATTTATGTTTTGCACAATAATTTTATCTCCGTATCCGATTGATCCGTCAACAATTGATACGAGTGTTTTATCGCCAACATCCTGATGAGAAAGATGAAATTTCGGCACAGTAATTTCCGGAAGACGAATTTCCGACAGCTGCTCCGAAAGTTTTTGTTTTTTGTCGTCGATAGTCTTGAGTTTGTCTCCCTGGGATTTTTCCGCTTTCGTGGCTTTCAGATCTCCGACGCTTTTCATCCATTTTTTATCGGCGACTTTTTTCTTGCCGGAGGATTTGCTTTTGGCGACGCGTTCCTGCTCCCGCATCAGATTTTGATGCAGCGACTTTTTCTCTCGCTCCAGCAATTCCAATTGACGCGTAATCGATTGGCGGCTCCGATGCATTTCCTTAACATAATCATCGTACTTTCCGCGAAAAATTGTAATTTTCCCATCATCGATGTGCCATAGGATATCGGTACAGCAGCGCAGCAGCTCGCGATCATGGGTTACGATCATCAAAGTACCGCAGTATCCTTCCAACATGCGCATCAGACTTTTGCGATTGTGCAGGTCAAGATGATTTGTGGGCTCATCCAGCAGCAATATCGATGGATTCTTGCTCAGTGCCCGGGACAGAGCTTTGTTGAAACGTTCGCCGCCGCTCAGCGAGGAGAAATCTTCGACGATTTGCGGAACACGGGCAATTGCAATACCGGGATTTTGCTCAAAAATCATTTTCAGCAACGATGATTTTCCGCTGCCGTTTCTGCCGATAATCCCAATGCGATCGCCAAACGAAATCTGTGCTGAAAAATTCTCGAAACATGTTTTGTGGGGAAAAGATAAGCTGAAATCTTTTATATAAATCGGATCATGCATGATATTTCTCTCTAAATTTTTTGCGAAAACTGGCTCGATTTCAGCCCCGAGCAAGGCAATTTAGTTGAGAATTTTCATGATACCGATGGCTCCAATTAACTTCTGGGACATTCTACATTATTGCTTTAAACAGCTCAAGCCTGCGTAGCAAATCACTTTGTTGAGCAAAAATCCCATCATTATTCCGGAGATGATCTTCATTTCCCAAAGTCCTGACTGGCATTTTTGTATCCGTGAACTTTCATCCATTCTTTTATGACGTTCGAAAAATATAAAACAGCTTCCGGATCTTATCATGGAAAAATCTGAAAAAGACCGCTAAACTGTCTATGGTTTTTAAAAAATCGCAGGAACTCGAATGAGATTGCAATCCAATATGGCCGTTTATCTGCTGTTGAAAAGAGGCGACGAAATTTTGCTTTCGCTGCGGCAAAACACCGGATACCGAGACGGAAACTGGAGCGTGGTAGTCGGACATGTCGAAGAAGGCGAAGGCGTAATTGATGCAATCATTCGTGAAGCTAAAGAAGAGGCGGATATCGACATAGAACGCGATGATCTAACAGTTATGCATGTCATGTATTATCACGACGATCGTCCGTATGTAAATTTTTTCGTCATTTGCAAAAAATATTCCGAAGAAATTCGTAACGCGGAACCTCATAAATGCGGAGGACTGAAGTTCTTCAAAGAAAATGATTTACCTTCAAATACCTTTGAAGCTGTAAAAATAGCCATCGAAAATATCAAAAACGGAGCGTTCTTCAGCGAGGTTAGTTTATGAAGATAAAAATGGCAGACGGTGTTCCACAGGAAATTGAAAACAGAATGCCAAGTGATTGGAAAGAATACGATGAAACGAAGATGATCTAAAAAATGTCCAATTTTGCCAAAGGATAGCGCTTTATGGACACATTGTTTATTGTAGTCGTCTTGATGGAAATACTAGGCGGAATTGAAATTGATATCTGCGTTCCGAGTTTTCCGGAGATTCAGAATTTATTCAAAATTTCCACGTTTGGCGTCGAGGGATTGCTCGGCATTAACCTTTTCACGATTTGCATCGGATCCTTGATTGCCGGAAATCTTGGCGACCGATACGGCAGGAAACCTGTAATTTTAAATGGTCTTGCACTTTTTATCTTTGGAAGCTTGCTGTGCGTTTTTGCCATAAACTATCCGATGTTGTTTGCCGGTCGTCTGGTACAGGGATTTGGCATGTCTGCTTCGGCATACCTTGCCTACGTAATTATTCCCGATACCTATGACCTGAAAACGCATCAAAAATTATTGGGATTGCTGAATTTTTTCGCAACTGCCGCTATGGCTGTCGCTCCGGTCATCGGCAGTCACATCGCTTTATATTGCGGATGGCGCGGAAATTTTACATTTTGCCTGTTTTTCGGAATCCTGCTTTTTATTCTCGGGCATTTCTTCCTGCCTCCTGGAGTAAAAAACGACAAAGTGTCATTGAGCATGTCAGAATATCTCAACGTTCTGAAAAACAAAAAAGCGATGACATACATTTTCACCATATGCTTTTTCGTGGTCGGATACTGGGTTTTCATCGGAATGGCTCCGTTCCTGTACCTGAATGATTTGGAAGTGAAACTGGAGCATTTCGGCTTCTATCAGGGAACCATGGCAACAGTTTTTGCAGTTGTCAGCCTGCTCAGCGAAAGATTGTTTACATGGTTTGGTATAAAAAAATGTTTCTTCGCATCGATTTCCGTTATCAGCGGTTCGCTCGTTTTCATGATCGCCCTTGTGCTGGCGGATTCTAAAAATCCACTGTTGATCACAGGAGCAATGGCGCTGATGTCGGCCGGATTGATCTGCCCCGTGAACATTCTTTGGCCACACATCTTCAACGCAACTCCGAACGAAAAAGGAAAAGTAAATGCGCTGTATATATTTGTGAAGATGGTTTCCATAAGCCTACTCGTCCAATCCATCAGCTATTTCTACTCGGGAAGTTTTCGAATTATCGGATTTGTCATTGCTCTGACTTTAATTTTTGCACTTTTTGGAAGCCGAAAGTTATTTAAAATGGATCAGATCTTTGACAATAAGAAAGAATGATAATATTGGCCGTGATTGCAAAGGTAAAACATGCGCAGAAAAAATCTAAGAGAGAAACTGGAACTGTATAACGCGAATTTCGGTCCATTATCACTACGACGTCAGATTTTTAATAAAACGACCGATGATGATAATGATATACAAATTTCGAATGAATCAAATGATTTGATGTGGTTCGAAGAAGTGTCAGCTCTTCCTCCAAATTCCGGCATCAATCTTTCACGCATGTTCGAAAAATGAAGAAAACATCACGC
>JAISZX010000111.1 GCA_031284365.1 Holosporaceae bacterium | reverse complement strand
GCTGCTTTTCACCGTTTTCCCGTAGCTCCCATTTCGATAATTATTTGAATTTTTAGGCCTTTCTTCATTCTTGGAAAATCATAAATGATGCTTTAACTCTTCGTCGTACATCAGTTCGATGACTTCTTTCTTAAGCTCCGTCATCGATTCGTTCACGGATTCCAGATCTTTTCCGTCGCCCAATAATTCCTTCAGAAGCGCCATGCGCTCCGACTTCTTACGCTTTTCTTCTAATGTTAACTTCTTCTTCATCGTAAATACCTCCATCTAAACAAACATTCTACGGTTTATCAAATTTCGGCATTTACACAAAATACTTTTCGGTCTCAAATTTGACCACTGGGTATAGATTGTCCCAGTAGTTATGTAACTTTCTTACAGATCCTCGAGAAAAAAGCCATGGTTAGGCATAGCTAGTGCTATTCAAAAACTTGTGCATCATCGATGAACACGCTCTTTTTTCTAACTGGATTATTTTTCTCAAAAACCAGAGTTGTCCATCCATTGTGATCATACCTAAACTTCAATTTCAGTTCAGATGCTACGTACGCTCGCAAGACGGAATCATCGTCCGATCTAAAGCCAGATAGAACCAGGATTCCGCACGGAGCCAATGAATCTACGATTGCATTTTTCATAGAAATAAGCGGTTCAGATAAAATGTTTGACACAATAAAATCATATTTTTGTCGATTGAATTCGCAACCAGAATTCTGAAATACATTTATTTTATGTGCCACTCTGTTAATTTTTGTATTCGCTTTGGAAACTCTCACAGACTCGCTATCGCAATCGCATGCAAATACATTGCGTGCTCCCAACTTTGCCAGAGCGATACTTAAAATGCACGATCCACATCCGATATCCAAAACTGATTTATGCTGCTTCTCATCAAAAAATGTTTGACACGCGATCAGGCAGCGGTTTGTCGTTGGATGCTCTCCGGTTCCAAATGCTGTTGCGGCAGCAATTTCAATAGCAATTTTATCTGTTGGCATTGGAGAACTGCGCAGATGCGGACCATATATGTAAAAATTTCCGACAAAAATCGCCCTAAAGTTTTCAAAGCATTTTTGCAACCAATTTGTTTCCTTTACTTCCTCACTTTTGATTTTTGATATTTTGTAATTGCTAAGTACATCACGAACTTCCAACTCTGAAAGTTCGCGGTCGTGCAGGACCTCAACGATCCAACAATCACCTTTTTCTGCGCAAGAAACAGACTCATATCCATTTTCAAACAGAACATCGACTGACTCAAATGCATCCTTTATGTTAAAATCACCGATGGTGCATTTAAAAATTTTTTTTGTCATTTAAATGCCTGTGGCGAGATTATAATCATCATCTGTTTTCCTTCCAACTGCGGAGCTCCTTCGCATTTGGCGATTTCTTTTGTGTCTTCTATCAAGCGATTCAATAATTTTTCGCCGATTTCTTTGTGAGAAAATTCGCGACCACGAAACCTAAGCGTAACTTTCACCTTGTTTCCGTCTCCGATAAATCTTTTGACGTTTGCCAACTTTACTTGGTAATCGTGATCACCGATTGATGGAGTTAATTTTACCTCTTTTAACTCTATAATCTTTTGCTTTTTCTTAGCTTCAGATTTCTTTTTCTGAAATTCATACTTTAGCTTTCCGTAGTCGATAATCTTACAAACTGGGGGGACGGCTTGCGCTGCGATTTCTACTAGATCCAATCCAGCTTCGCGCGCCATGATCATCGCTTCCTTTATGCTGACGACTCCAACGGATTCTCCATTTTGATCTATCAAACGAACCTGCTGTGCGGTAATTGCACGATTAACTCTATACTTTTCTTCTGCTATCTTATTATCTTCCAAACCTAACTCCTTTGTGGACAGAACATGTATCTTAGTAGCCTAATAATTTTATAGTGAAAATCAAGGATATTAAGCTTTTTTTGTTTGAATAGTTGCAATAAAGAGACTAACAAGTGAGCTAGCAGTATAGCTACTATACAAAGATATTCCAAAAAACGCGAATATAAACAATTAGATAACCACATTATTCATCTTCCTCATCATCTTTTTCGCCACCTATAGGTAAAGCTTTGTTTGTTAAGGAAAGTTGATTCAACATATCTTTTGTAACTTTTTCATCAAGTACCTCTTTTGTATAATAATTACTCAGCAGTAAGAGAATCTCCAAAAATGTATTAATGTGATTATTTAGTTTGTCTATTTTTTCTTGATCTATCTCTATTTCGTCACCTAAGGCTTCTTTTATGGCACTTATCGTTTCCTCGAATGATTTCATTGCAACAGAGAATCCATCAGATTGCTTCTTTATGTTTGTAAAATTTTTTCTAATCGAGCTTATATTTGCCTGGGAAAAATCCAATTGCTTTATTGTCAGTAAACATACTGTTGCTGCAGCTTTGGCGTTTGCTACAAGCACAAGTAACATATTTCCGAATATTGCATTAGTAGCTTTATTTAGCGCATCCACGGCTAACGATTTCTTATTCTCAGCTTTTTCTTGATCTTTTTCTTTTTTCGCGCTTGCCAGATCTTTCTGAGCCTGCTGAAAATTATTAAAGTTAGTTTTCAAGAATGAAACGAGCCTAGAGAACCAATCAAAAAATTCGGAAAAAATTTTAAAAAGAATTCTCAACGAAGTAAGGATAGTCACATCATCTTCTCCGGACCAAATTTTCTGCGAATTTGCTTCAAGTGAACTGCTTAGACTTGCGCAAACCTTAGCCAGATCACTAGATGATGATGCGACTTTTTCTAGATCTGCAATTTCTTGACTTTTCTTTGAGAACAACGCCCAACCAAAAGAGGATTCATTTATCGTACATGATAAAAGGGTAAGTACAAAAAATAATCGAAAATTTTTATTCATTTGCAAGTCCTTTACATCACCTGTTGTAATTGTAAGCAAAATGAGTTAACTTTGGGTTAAATTAATTGAAATATTTGCAATACTATGACATCGCTATACGTTCAAATGCGCAATAATTGTTACGCAATTCTATAAAATGCTTGTTTTTGTTGTAATCTTTGCTTTCAAAGTTAAGTCAGTGCATTGATTTTATTATATTTTCAAAAAAGATATTGATTTTTTAAAATAATTGTTGCAGGATACATAGAGACTGAAAAAATCAATCAAACTACGTTAGAGTGTGTCGTTTAATGAATTTCAACAAATTTGTTGCAGATGTTGATATTTCCAAAAAAATAATATAAAAAGGAGAGAGAGTGTGTTTTTAATGGTGGATAAATGATCAAGTATGAAAAAATAAAGGAACGTGAAGATGTATTTTTTCACCTTTTTGGAGTTAACGTTTCTGAATTTGAGTTAATTTTGCAAAAAATTGAAGCTCCTTGGCAGGAAGAAATTGTTGACAAATACAAGCGTCCTGGTCGTTTTTGTAGTCTTGATTTGAGGGGACATCTCATGATGTTACTTCTATACTACAAACATTGCATAACGCAGGAGTTTATTGGCACGTTGTTTAATCTTCACAAAGCGAACGTGTGTCGCGGCATAAAGAAGTTGGAGCCGCTTTTGGCGAAAGTAATGAATATACCGAAACGTGATGGTTTGAGCCATGACGAAGTAAAAGATTTAATCGATAATGGTTGAATACCCAGCTGATACTGTGTTCTTTTGGCTAAGTTATTATGCTTGCCATGGCTTTTTTATTTATGCACGTTTTCTAGGAAAAAAGCCTTGGTGTTTGCCGTGCTGCTGTCTGTTCAAAGCAGTGCTGTGAGTCGTCGCCGTTTCATAATTGCCGGAAGGCTGTATATTTTTTGTTGCATCAATTTCATAAAAAATACCTTTTTTAACTAAAAATTAATTGTACTTGTAATACACTTCCCATGTAATGGAAAGCGCTAAGGAGCAAAA
>JAISZX010000011.1 GCA_031284365.1 Holosporaceae bacterium | reverse complement strand
TGGCATTTGCTCTCAAAAATCAGAAGAAAAATATGTGCTCACATTTTCGCCGCCTTCATCGGAGAATCTACCTCTTTCGACAACATTATCTCATAAAAAAACTTGCACACTGCGTGAATAATGTCAGTTTGATATTTTTTTACAACCTGAGGTTCAAATTTGCCGTTTCGGTCCCGAGGAACGGAAAGTTCAAGCTCTCCGGAGCTGCTTTTCACAGTTTTTCCGTAGCTTCCATTCCGGTCGTCTCAAACGTGATTGAGAAACGCACCTCCTGGTGCACCCCGTTCCTGAAGGAGCGTTATGGCATACGATAACCCATCGTTGTATAAACCTAGTGTCTGAACACATATAAGGCTTATACAACTTTTTCAAAACTTATTTAAACTTATCAATCTGATTCCGTATCTGATTCAGTGCCTGAGTTCATTTTTTCCATCTTTATGCGTCTAATATAATGCCATATTGTATAAAGAATACCATCATAGTCACGCACATCTGGAATTTTGTCTGCGATGGAAGGATCACAGTCGTTAAGTATTCGCTTACTAAGATCTTCATCTTTTTTGGCTACACAACATATCACGCTCATAAATACGGCATGCACAAATTCTTCTAGGCCAATTAGCTTATTTTCAAAGTCATTCAATTTTTCCTCACCAATGGCAACAGCACCAAATCCAGCAACTTCAAGTTGTTTCGCTATTTCCTGGAATTGCCAAAATATTGTCACCCAATTAGTTTTCTCCTGTGCTTCACATTCATCCAATCTGCCCTTCAATTTTGAACGGTACAGAAGCACTTTTACTTTATCAGTTTCGTACTCTTCACGGAACTTTTCGGCACTATACCTAATTGATTCCGCTTTTTCCTCCATCTCACTTATATCCTCTCCTCTGTCTAATGCTTCCCCAAAAATCCGATTAAAATCAGTTTGTCTACGATTCAACTCAGCATTAGCGGTATCAATTATGTACCCATCCATTTTTCTGTATAACTTTGTTAATTCAATCTGTTCATCCAAAGCAGTTGCCGTCAGTCCAGATTCAAGCATGTTACGCCTATCTTTGATAATAGCCATCGAGCAGGCAACAAGCCGCGGCATCTGTTCTAATTCTTCAAAATAACTTTTTCTTTTGGCCTTTTCTGTCGGATCTATTATGCGATCTACCGTCCCCTGCACAAGAACACTCAACATTTTACCAAGATCTCCAGCATTAGCAGCTGCATCCCATTGTTGCCCATTGATAATCAATTTCGGAGTATACGCATCCTGGTGCAAGTTGTAATAACAGTTTACATCCTCCAAAACAATCAAAGTTCTATGCCAGAGTGTAGACTCTGAGAACTCCTGACCAGGTAATTTATTACTATCCAATTTAGTTAATGCATTTGTCAGTCTTACATCTTGAAAAAACGGAATTGCGGTCATTTTCGCTTTTTCTCGTCTAAAACTTTCCACTTCTCTTCTAGTGTCGGTACTTTTACATACTCCGTGTACATCAAAACACAATAATGCCGCCACAAACAAAGATGTTGTCACTTTTTTTAACATAATGTCTTTCTCCTTTTCTTAAACAACAAAACAAGTGTATACCCTTCGTCGATTAATGTCAATCTAATTTTTAAAAAAAAGAATTTTAATTTTAATGAATATTTTACAACTCTATGTCATTATGACGGAAGTGTTGAGTCCGGAATTTGGTATGAAGATGTTCTTATCAGTCGGTTACGAATTTGGCAAGACGGTGAGGGATATTATCATGAATTTTAATAAATCTTTCTAGCGCTACGTACAAACCAACCACCGTGGTATCAAAAACGTACTGAGAATTTTCATTAAGCGGAAATTTTACCATTTTCCGCCTGCATTCGTTTCTGATATAGCAAACGTTTGTTTTTTATAAACACAATTATTCTTTAGTAACTGATGCCACCGTGGATACATCGGATGGCTTTCTAATCGGATGGCTTTCTAATCAGAACTCGTTTTACTCGACGTGGATCTGCTTCAATTATGTCGAATTCGATTCCAGACGGATGCACAAAAGTTTCCCCGCGGGTAGGCATTCTTCCGGCCAGAAGCATGGTGAGTCCGCCTATCGTTTCTATGTCTGGTTCTTCATCTTCTTCCTCAACTAGAGGTCTCAGCAGTTCTATACCGAGCAAATCTTCGCATTTGAAAATTGGAGTTTTGGCGTCAGCAACTAGAGAACCGTCCTGTTTGGCGATTATTTGCGGAAATATGCTCTGATTCTGCTGAATTTCGCCGACTATTTCAGAAACAACGTCGTGTAATGTCACCAACCCATCGATGCCTCCGAATTCATCAACAACAAGAGCCATATGATTTACGGAAGCGCGAATTTCCACAAGTAATTCAAGCAATTGGATGCTTGGAACAACATATATTGGTTCTTTCAGTAGCGATTCTATGTTAAACGCCTTCGGATCGTTGATATACGGAAGGAAATCGCGAACTCTTACCACTCCAACAACGTTATCCAATGTTCCTTTGTATATTGGAATTTGAGAAAAACTATTTTGCGAAAAAATTTTAACGAATTCATCCAAAGTGGTGCCAATTTCAGCCGCAACGATATTTGCTCTGGGAACCATTATGTCTTCGGCTGTAAGGTCTTTTAGGCCAAGAACGTTCGAAACGAGCGCAATCTCGCTTGTATCATCTGCGTTTATTTCATCACTTGCTTGGGGATCAGATTCAATCAGATCCTCAAGCCGATCTATTAATGGAACTCCTTCTTCTTTTTTAAATAATCTCAATATATACGTTCTAATTTTCGATGCCATTACTTTATCCTATTATTAATCTCATTTGAGAATCTCGAATCATGTTGATGTATACGGATTCCTGACGCCAATTCTTTGCAGAACTTTTACTTCAATAGATTCCATTTGCTCAGCTTCAAATTCATCTACATGATCATATCTTAACAAATGAAGTACACCGTGCACAATCAAATGTTTTAGATGATCTTGAAACGCTTTTCCTTGATCCTTGGCTTCTCGCTCGATTGTTTCAAACGCCAACGCAATACTTCCAAGAATGTAATACTCTTTATCTTCCGAGAGAAGATCAGCCGGAAATGACAGCACATTGGTTGGCTTGTCCACGGCTCTATAAGTGCGGTTCAGCAGGCGAATTTCTTCGTCACATGTAAATAAAAAACAGATTTCCACTTTATCATCATCATAATTTGTTAAATTGACTTCGTCGAAAACCACTTTAACGCACTCATTTACAATGACAGAGTCTGCAAGAATTGCATCCCATTTGTCATACTCAATAGAAATTTCTAAATTCATCTCTCGATAGTACCTATTAAACTGTGTGAGGCAACACTGGTAATTCGCACACTGGCAATATCTCCGATCGACACATTGTCAGCAGAAACGGACACGGCATGCGAATACTCACTGCGCCCAACCAGCTGATTTTCGTGCTTTCCATTTTTTACAAACAATACTTTGAGGCATCTCCCGATAAAATTTTCATTGAATTGCGACTGCTGATCATTCAGCAGATCCTGTAGAATTTGCAGTCTTTCCGATTTTACATCATCTGAAATTTGGTCATTCATCTTGGCTGCCGCCGTTCCTGGACGCGGACTATACTTGAACGAGTAGGCCTGTGCGTAGTTGACTTTTTTTACCAATTCCAAAGTTTCTTCAAAATCTTCATCGGTTTCTCCCGGAAAACCCACGATAAAATCCGAAGAAAATGCGATATCCGGACGGTACGAGCGAAGCATATCGATACATCTAAGATATTCACCCTGCGTATATTTGCGATTCATTTTTCGAAGAATTGCGTCAGAACCAGATTGCACCGGAAGATGCAATGATGGCATTAGAATATCGATGTCGCGATGCGCTTCGGCAATGCTGCAATCAACATCTTTTGGATTAGAGGTCGTATATCTCAGTCGTTTCAGACCATCGATGTCTGCCAATCTAAAAAGCAGGCCAGAAAGGTTGCAACTTTTTCCACCAAGATCCTCTCCATTATATGAATTAACGTTTTGTCCCAGCAACGTAATTTCCCTAACTCCAAGCGATATCAAATTTTTGGTCTCATTTATGATATCTGCGACGCTGCGGGAAAATTCTCTTCCCCTAGTATATGGAACCACACAGTAGGTACAAAAATTGTCGCACCCCTCCTGAATTGTCAGGAATTCAGATACGCTCCGATTGGAGAATTTACCAAACAATTGATTAAATTTGCTGTTTGCATCCATTGAAGTGGACACAACCGTGTCTAATGCTTTATTTTTAATAAAGTCATCAACAATAGCAGCTATCTGCTGTATATTTTGCGGACCAAGAATTATATCAACATAGGGAGCTCTTTTTATTATGTCCTGGGATCGTAGCTGCGCCATGCATCCAGCGACAACAATCAAAAAATCCTCTGAAGATTTGTCTTTGATGCTTTTTAGGCGACCAAGATCCGAAAACACTTTTTCATCGGCTTTATCACGAATACTGCATGTGTTAAGCACAACAACATTCGCATCCTCTGGAGATGGAACCAATTCGTATCCAACACCAGCCAGCATATCAGACATCCGCTGTGAATCGTAGGAATTCATCTGACAGCCGTAACTTTTTATAAAAAAACGCATTGATAATCACACAGTTATTTTTTCACCTTTTTCCAATCCTTTTCGAAAATTTCCAACCCTCTTGTTGTGAGAGGATGTTCGAAACATTGTTTCAGGATTGTTGAAGGTACGGTTATTGCGTTGGCGCCAAGCGCTGCCGCCTGAATTACGTGCTGTAGGTTGCGCACCGAAGCCACAAGGACTTTGGTCTCGTATCCGTGAACACAAAAAATATTAACAATTTCTTCTATCAATGATATTCCACTTTGGCCAATATCATCGAGACGACCAACGAACGGTGAAACATATGTTGCGCCGCATTTTGCAGCCAGCAGCGCCTGTGCCGATGAGAAACACAACGTCAGGTTTGTAGCAATCCCATTTAACGAAAGACTTTTGCATGCGCGCAATCCATCGAATGTGCACGGTAGTTTCACACAAACATTGCTGTGAATTTTCGCAAATTGCTCTCCCTCTTCCAGCATTTCATCATATATCTCCGATATAACCTCAACGCTGACCAATCCTGCCACCGTCTGGCATATATCTTTTATCAATTCATCAAAATCGCTGGCATTCCTTTTGGCAATTATGCTCGGATTAGTCGTAACTCCATCTATAAAGTCAGCATAAAGACGTATTTCACTCAAATCAGCCGTATCAAGAAAAATTTCCATAAAAACTCCACCCTATGCTGGAATAATACAACAAAGAATCCGAAATCGCATTATTATTTTCCATCGATCTCGGATGCATCCTTTTAACATTTACTAAAAACCCATTACTATTATCATTAAAAATCACATTTCTCTCCTTATATTTTATATATTTTTTCGGAAACGACACACTTCGCATCACTCTACTGACTACTTCGATTAATTTATTCAATCTTCGTGAAGGCTACAACAATTCTTTGAAAAAGTCAAGCTTTTTCTTGAAAATGTGTAGGTTCAATACATGTGAGACTGCCCCAGAGCTGCAGTTTGTCTGAATATACTCCATAGGGGTTGCACCGTTCCAGAAGGAAGTATCCCTAATAAAATTTCATGAAACGGCCGTGTGCAATCTACACTACTCTAACAGTGTTTCCGCCGTCTTTTTTTGCCGCGTACATAAAATCATCAGCAATTGATATTGCCTTTGGGAAAGAAATATCTCCGCCTGGTTCTATGCAACATACGCCAATGCTTACAGTGCAGTAGGCATTGCAAAACAACGAATCTTCAATTTTTTTTTGAATTCTGTGGACTATGTCAACTACATCTACTTTTGAAACATCGTTCATCAAGATTATAAATTCGTCTCCTCCGTATCTTGCAACTATATCGGAAGATCTGACATGTCTCTTAATTATACTTGAAATGTATTTTAACATTGAGTCAGCGAATGAGTGCCCGTATTTATCGTTAATTATTTTGAATTTATCTACGTCCAGCATAACAATTGCTGAATGAGACATGCAATGCAATTTGTTTTTTAAATAATCATCGAAAAATGAGCGATTATATACTTCAGTTGCAGAATCAATAGTTGATAAATATATGCTTTTTTTTAATTTCTCAAGAAAGGATTCATATGTTTTTCTGTATCTTAAAAGTGAATTCACTCTAAATTTAATAAAAAATGGATCAACGTCAGTGTCTATAAAATCGATGGCTCCCACATCTAGCTCGCTAGCTCGACGCATTTTTTCTTTGCTGTGTTTATTGTACGTAAAAGCTATTAATTTACTCTTGTTTGCCGTTAGCAATCGCAAATTTGCACAACATTTATACGCTTGCCTATGATTGATATCTATAATAAATAAATCAGAATCACATATGTGATCTATAATTGGCCACGCATTTAGTTTCACAATTTTTGTATTTTTGTAGATACTTTTATGTAAAAAGTTGACGTTTTTATGAAAAATTAAAGCTATTTTGCGTACTCCATGTTCCTCAATATGCATATTTCTGAGTAATGTGTTGTCAAATTTGTTTTTCAATATCAAAAAAGTTTTCAATCTTCGGATTAGATCTGATTTTTCAACATCTGCGAAGATAATATCGTCAAATCTGGCAGGCGGAATCACCTGTTCTTTAGATTCAGTAATGCCGATTATTGGGATTACGCCACACAGCTGCATTAAAATAGAAAAAAAATCAAAAAACAATTCCGATGATTTCTCACAAAAATTCTGAGGAAGAAACAAAAAAACAATGTCAATCTCTTGTGTTTTAATGATTTTTAACGAATCCTCTATGGATTTCGAGAATATAAGTGAATAATAGGAATCTTTTAATTTAGATAGAATTTTGCGATCATTTGGTTTGTTTTCATTGATTATTAGAATCCTAGCTACCATTTACTCTGCTTTCAATATATGCAAAGATCGACTGAACAAGTTTATCAATAGAAATCGGTTTTGTTAAGAATATATCTAATGCATTTGCAATATTTTTTTTGCATTCCGAATCATAAACGGATAACCCAACAATTGGCATGAAATTAGAAGATCGCTCCGCTTTTATTTTTGAAATTAATTTTTCAACAAAAGATTCTTCGGCTATCTCTGTGTTGATAACAACTAAATCTTGCTGCGTTTCTTTAATTTTTATCAGCCCATCCATTGCAGATTTTGCTGCATAAACATCAAAACCATTGGCGTCTAAAACATCTTGATAAAGCATACAATGTAGCGGATTCTTCTCTATTAATACCGCAGATTTTTTAAATAAACTGGTCTGCATATTACACCATTATTAATTACATATAAAGGTATCGCTCAATTATTAATAAAAAGTTAATATGCTCAATCACCTCGAGAAGTTGGATTTAGATATGCTGTGGCTTTTTCCTAGAAATATGTATATATCGCCGTTTGCTTGTCAAAGTAAAAAAATAGTGTTTGATTACTCCTCTAGGGAAAAACTCCTGATGATTCAGGAAAGATGTGCAAATAAAACTCGCATTTTATGCTTGGTTGTGTTACAATAGCCGTACTGTATGTGCTGAGAATCGGAATGAAACTACAAGAATAAATGGAGTGCGCGATGATTAATTTGCTGGATCCAAAACAAGATTTTGTTTTTAAGAATATTTTCGGAAAAGAAGGCGGTAAGCCGTGTTTAATCTCGCTTTTAAATTCTTTATTCAAAGGTAATCCGCACATCAAAGATCTGCATTTTGACAATACCGATATTGCAAAAATTCTTGAGGAAGACAAAGCCAGCAGACTTGATATAAAAGCTACAGCGGGTGATGACACGATCTTAGACATTGAAATTCAAGTAAAAAATACCGGTGAAATTCCACAGCGGGCGTTTCATTATCT
>JAISZX010000007.1 GCA_031284365.1 Holosporaceae bacterium | reverse complement strand
CACTAAAATTATCTAAAAAAATTTCTAACGATTCCTTCCTCATATCAACCTCCAATTTAATATGAAGATCTTCTCTCTTTTCTATACTTTAAAAAAGTTTTTTTTCATGAGGCAGACCTACACACCAATAACTGAATGCATGTGGTTTTTCTCCTTATATGTTACAATCTCAATGAGTGAAGCTATCCTTGTAAATACAGGATCACTCACATTTGAGGTCCTAAGATACTGTACAGCTTTTACTCAAACTAATTGGCGTGGGACCAAAATCTCGTTTACGTGCTTTTTGCACCGGCATAAAAACTGGTTCTCCACGCCATTGCAACAGGTTAGCAATTCCTTGTCACTTCTTAAATATACAAGACCAATTTTACATATTCTGGGAAAAAGCCATATCTACCCTGGGTTGAAAGTTTTTCCAAAAGCCATGTTGCAAGAAAGAATTTTCTCTAATAATATCAATTCCGTTTTTATGGAGTATGTGATGAAAAAAGAAGATCAATCAGAGTTCTCACGGATGAAAAAAGTTATCGTTTCCTGTATCGCAGGTAGCGCGCTTGAGTGGTATGATTTTGCCGTCTACGGTTTTTTTGCAACGTTGATTGGAAAATTGTTTTTCCCGAGCGGTGACGCTTTTCAGCAATTGATTGCATCGTTTGGAGCTTTTGCGTCCGGATTAATTGCACGACCAATTGGTGCAATCATGTTTGGTTATATAGGCGATAAATTTGGTCGCAAAAAAACGCTCGTAATCTCAATTTATATGATGGCCGTTCCAACTGCTTTGATGGGGCTGCTTCCAACTTATGAAACCATCGGATACTGGGCCGGAATTTTATTGGTAGTAATTCGAATTCTGCAGGGACTCGCTCTTGGCGGCGGATTTACTGGTACGATCGTGTTTCTTTACGAACACTCCAGCGATAATAAAAAATCTACATACTCAGCTTGGGCTCCATTTAGTCTAGTCATTGGATTTATTCTGGGAGCCATCGTTGCAACTTGCATGGATAAACTCTTAACACCAGAGCAATTGGAAAGTTATGGGTGGCGAATCCCATTTATTCTCAGCTTTTTTGGAACATTTATAGGAGACTATATAAAGCGTAAGCTGGAAGATCCAAAAGAGTTTGTTCAGCAGCAAAAAACCAAAGAAAAGAAAAAATCTGAAGGATTTATGAAAGTTTTGTGCGTAAATCATTGGAAAGGATTAGTTTTAGTGACAGTAACAGACATTCTGACCGCCAGCGGATATTTTCTCATCGCCATATTCTTCACAACATATTTTGAGACAATTTTAAATATTGGACGTCACAATGCTTTGATTATTCAGTCAGCTAACATGGTTTTCCTGGCACTGTTCATACTGCTTGGCGGATGGCTAGCAGATCGCGTCGGTAAACGAGTTCAAATGCTTGTTGCAACAATAGCGCTAGCTGTTCTTGCTTATCCATTGTTTGTTTTCATGGGAGATGGCGCCATTGTTAGCGCATTCATTGGTGAATTTTGTGTAGTATTTTTGTTCGCCATGTACTATGGACCGATACCAGCCACCATTTGCTCTATGTTTCCAATTAATGTAAGATTAGCTGGAGTTTCAATATCTCACAACTTTGCCATGGCTGCTTTTGGCGCATATGCCCCAACTTTAGCTACTTATTTAGTAAAATGGTCTGGAAATATGGCGATTCCTGCTGTATTATTCGTTCTGTCGTCGCTTGCATCCGCCATTGCGCTGTTCATATGGAAGGAAGGTGACGAGTACTAAATGTTGCGGACAGATGGTCGAGCGGTTTAAGGCACCGGTCTTGAAAACCGGCAAGGGGGTGACTCCTTCGCGAGTTCGAATCTCGCTCTGTCCGCCAGCGTTTTCAGGCGATTGGAGAAAGTTGTTTTTTACTATAGTGAGAATGATGCCTGAAATCCTCTGTTACAGAGGCTCTTACGGCTTACGATTTGTTTTAAATTTAGACAAAATTGTAGATACTTACCGTCATTTTCCCAAATTTCCGCCAAAAATCCCTCTCCATTCTCCATTTTCACGCCTCCGGAGAATCAAAGAGAATCTATTGAAATACACTGTAAATTGAACATAATTTGGAGATAGTTGCGCTAAAGACAAAACGAGTTCGGAGAAAAGAGATGCTCGAGCGAGTGGGATGCAAATTTTGAGCATATTTGCAGGATATTTGCATCGTCGAGGTCAGGGGTTCGACTCCCTTTAGCTCCACCAGGTTTTAGGAAAATTGCGGAGAATCGTGATTTGCCCTATGAGGATCTCTCGTGAGAAAGCCTCTGAATCACAGGTCTTTCGTGTTTGTGTCTTGCATTTAAAGACAATTTATCTGAAGTTTTACGCTTTTTCTTTCTGTAAAAAATTCTCCAAATCTCCGAAAATTCTCCAAATGAGCGGAACTGGAGAATTTGGGTAGTTCCACTCTGTAGCTCCTCTTATAGAGATGTTTTCTAAAATTTAGCTAAAATACCCTCGCAAAAGTTCGACCAAAATGACCGGAGTAGCGGAAGCCAATTGCACGAACTTTTTTTATCTCCGTTCCGCTACAAAAATTTCGATGCAATTTCAATATGTTATGAACGTCAATCCAAGAAAACGCTTACTGCCGGGCGAATGGGAGTCGGAAAAAATCATAAAACCGATTCGTTTCTTTGGAACAATCAAGAAATATATAGCTTTTAAAACTGCTGTGAATCCTTCAAAAAAGAACAAGAATATCGTTTTTTCAACTTGATGTCGGCGTAAAAAGCCTTATGTTATGTACAGGGGAAGTTGCCAAACAGGAGATAAGACCATGAAACTAAGCAAAGAAATAATTGAACGCATTGAAAGCATACACAGAATGGGCAGAGAAGAACTTGTCGCAACATATGGAGACATGATTCTGATAGGCGCGACAGAAGATATAGACGAAGTTAAGCTGGAATTAGGCTACCTAATCTACGCTATCTTGTGCAAAGAACCTGACGAATTTGATAGAGACAAAATTGCATGCTATTTCCAGCATCTGGAGATGAACGACGAGTTGAGAGCATACAGCCACTCAAAATCCACGCAAAGAATTATAAGAAGAATTTATAGAATGCAGTAATTGGGGTAAAGCCGGAAAGTTTTTCGCATCTCTCATGCAAAGACTGATTTAGAGGCAATACCTGACGTCGCTACAAACCGCCCTTTTCATGTTGCGGAGAATTTTGTGGTTGGGCGGGTGTATTGGTGAAACCGAGACCCATGAGTGAACAGGAAAAACGAGTAATTCATTAGCGACAGAAATACCGAAATGATAAAGGAGAAAAATCTTCTAAAATAAATCGCTACGCTTTTTGTAAACTCAGCGACTTCAAATAGTCTTCAAAAGTGTCAGGTACACCGTCAGGAAACAGTTTTTTAGCTATAAGATATGCGCCTTTTCCTGTACATCTTGCAATAGAATACGTTACGGCGGCTCCGATTATTTCTAAAGGACTGCCAGAGAGGATTGCAAATTTAAAATCATTTTTTTTCGATTCTCCTTTTCCAAAAGGCAAAAAGAGTATTTCATTTTTTATATTACTAACAGAACACAATTGCATATTTTTAAACAAAGCTTTTTCATTTTTATAACTATGAATCCTCAGCATATCAGCAATCCACTCTGTATAACGTTTTTTTTCGAGATCTTTTTCGAATAATTTTCTTTCAGGATTATTGCTCAGCCATTTTTGATGATAGGTATCATACCATTCCCGCAATTTTCCGCTCATCATATCAGGCGCATTTTCTGTAAATTCTCTCCTTTCTTCTTGAGTAGAAGATAAATCTCTGCTTTTTTTTAAAGCTGAGGTCATAGCACTGCCTAAAACAGCAGCTTTTTCTTCAAGCGAAAAGTAAAAATCTTC
>JAISZX010000116.1 GCA_031284365.1 Holosporaceae bacterium | reverse complement strand
CTCCCTTTTCTATGCTTTTTTTCTTTGTCTCTCCCGAATTGTCTTTTTTACGCTCGTGTATGTCGTAGTCAGGCGCGAACTGCAAACCAAACTTCACTGATGGATCAACAAAATTTATTAATGACATAAACGGAATTGTTATATTTTCGTCAACATCATCAAATTCTAAAAGAATAGAAAAAACGTCATCCGACACGGTTAAGTCTGAGAAATCATATTGAAGGACTATCACCATCTCACTTGGATATTCTTCCTTTAGGTAATCTGGAATCTTAACCCAAGGGTGGTTCGTATCAAATGTTATATAAAAATGATGGGGTTCTTGCAGCCCATTATTTGCAACATCAATCAAAATATCCCGGACAACCTCCCTAAGTGCTTTTTGTATCCTTGATTCGTAATCTATAACCCTGTTTTTTGACATGAAAATGACAACAAACTACACAGCGTGCACACATTATCATATAACAACATCGCTTTTTCTAGCTTTTTTTCTATGGTGTCAACGCAATTTCAAAATGTCCTCTTTTGACAAAATTCTCACCCCCGCATATTAATCCTGCTCACTATTAGAATCGTGCGAAATAAAAGGAATTTTTGTTTATCCTATATTAATCTTCCCATGAAGTCTGACTGTATTTGTTAGAAATTTAGTCACTTAATAAAGAAACAGGGGCCGCTTAATTGACAGACTTTAAAGGAAGATGAATACTTCAACGGGACCTTGAAACGTGAAATTGAATCGGTAACTCCGCTCAAAATTAGGTTGGCTACGAAAAAAGTGAATTTTTTTCATAAAGTTGTTGCGATTATCTAGCGAATTAGCTATATTGTAATAGGCAGGTTAATTAGCCGGCATACGCCGGGAGAAAGTGTGAGTTTACCAGGGTGGACACAAAAATTTAAGGAATCGAACACGACCATAAAGTGTATCAAAGGGCAGTATTATAAGTACGAAGTTCGCTATCAATATAGCAAGCAAAAGCGGCGATCCGTTCTAAAATCCACAAAATTATTGGGAAAAATCACGGAAGACAACGGATTTATTCCATCTCATAAAAATGAGCTTAGAGAAAAAGCAACAGAAATACCAAAAGTTGATATAAAAACGTACGGTATCTATGCTATTTTTGAGGCACTTCTGAGAGACGAAGCTAAACATTTGCAAGATATTTTCGGCAAAGAAACTGCAGAAGCGGTTTTGTCCTTTGCGCTCATGCGCTGGGCTTATCATTCGCCAATCAAGAGGCTTGCTTATTACCATTCTCACGATTTTTGCTCTGAATTTTGGGGAGATGGCAAGCTTTTGTCAGATAAAATTATCACAGAAATTTTGAAAAATATTGGAGAAAATAGAGAGAAAGTGTTGGATTGGATGAAGCAATTGTTGCCGTCGTCGCAGGCCAATCACTTGGTTCTTATGGATTCGACGCACGTTATGAGTGAGTCCGAAAATCTCGGGATTAATGTCCCCGGATACAACCCAGAGTTCGATTTTGGAAAACAAATTCGTCTAATGTATATGTTTTCGCAGAATTTTAAGCGCCCAATTTATTATCGGATGATAAACGGGAATATTCCTGACGTTTCCTCAATCTCAGCGTGCATTGATGAAATTGGAAAAAAGGATATCATTCTCGTTGCTGACAAAGGCTTTTATAGTGCGCAAAACGTTGAAGCTTTAACTAAAAAACAAGTAAAATTTATTATTCCTCTTCATCGCAATAATAAAGCGATTAATTATGCTCCTCTGTTACAAAATGATTTTAAGCGGCAGAATGGTCATTTTCTCTACCAAAAGCGGGTTATTTGGCACTATTCTTATGAACTTGAGGGGCAGAAGTACGTGACTTACCTGGATGATAAGCTTAGGGTTGAGGAAGAGCAGAATTATCTTCTGAAGGTTGAGGGGAATTACGAAGGGTATACGATGGATAATTACTATGCCCATTTGCATACGTTTGGTACGCTAACCGTGACTTACGATACGGACGATGACGTCTCCTCTCCGCAACAGTTGTTTGAGATTTATAAGCAGAGAAACGAGATAGAGGTTATGTTTGATGGGTATAAAAATTTTTTGGAGGCCGATAGGACTTATATGCAAAATAGGTATGTGCTGGAGGGGTGGTTATTCGTGAATTTCCTAGCAATGCTGGCGTACTATAAGTTGTTTGACAGGTTGCGTTCTGCAAAATTATTGGCAAAAATTTCCCCAAAGGACGTCATTGAACGCTCCAAAGCCATTTACCAAATGCGGATTAGAGGCGAGTGGTCTCGGATGGAAATGCCAGTAAAAGCCAAACGACTGTACAAAACGTTAGGGATAGACAACCTAACTTAAGCGGAGTTACCGTTATAACTCAAGTAAAAAATAATCAAAAGACCTTATTAGAAGAAGTGAAACAGCTATGTTTATTACATCAACCAATAGGAACACAGCAAGACGAAATTGATAAGGCTCACGAACGAATTGAACGACGGCAGTACTTATTGTTTGAGGCAAAGCATTTGCCTAAATGGTTGAAGGATGTTTGGCCGTATATTCGGCGGATTGTAAAAGTTATAAGGTATAGAGAGGTAAAGGGACATAAGCCTTCAATAGAGGTGAGTTATTACATCACAAATGACAAAAACGACATTAAAGTGAAAGAGTTGTCCGTGTATATACGAAACCACTGGTTTATTGAGAATATGCTGCATTACGTGAAAGATGTGTCTTTTCGCGGGGATACGACGGTTAAACGGAGGAGGCCACACGTATTTTCAACATTTATAGATTTTGCATTAAATATAATGCGAAATAAAGGCGAGCGTAATATAAGAACAGGGCCACCTCATGAAAAAAATTGTCTCAACATATTGCAAAAAAAAACTAAAGATGGTATTGGCCTGTCGGTTGTAGTATTTTTTTTGAAGGATTGGCATGGCCAAAAAAGGTACATTTGGGGAGTTTTTTGAAAATCTTTTGGAATCACCACCAGAAAACGAGATTGCAGACTCATTTGTTGATGCGTTTGGAGACTTAGCGGATCCAAGGGGAACACGAAATCGACTTTATCCGTTACATGAAATTCTCTTTGCAGCTTTGGTTGGAGCCTTGATCGGCGCCGAAAGTTGGACTGATGTAGAAATATTCGCTCACACTCATTTAGAACTGATGCGCAAATATTTCCCTTATAAGAATGGCGCTCCAAGCGATGATACGTTTCGTCGTGTTTTTCGCGCGCTAGATCCTAATGTTTTTCAAGAAATGTTTCGTCGATGGATAATTTCCGTGTTGCCTCAACTAGAAAGTTGTTTAATTGCTATTGATGGCAAAACGTCGAGAGGAAGCGTTGACAATGATGCTCCTGATAGCCGTGCGCTTCACATGGTCAGCGCTTATGCAACAGAAGCTAACATCGTTTTAGCTCAAGAAAAAGTGGCGGGAAAAAGTAATGAAATTAGGGCAATTCCAAAGCTTATTGACTGGCTAGATTTGAAAGGAGCGACGGTAACGATTGATGCAATGGGATGCCAATACGAAATTGCTAACAAAATTCTAGATAAAGGAGGCCAATATATTTTGGCACTCAAGGGGAATCAAGAATCCATACACGATGACGTAATTTTGGCCTTTCGTAGTGAAAACATGCCAGGAAGCATCAGCATTTGCGAAGATTTTGATAAGGGACACGGGAGGATCGAAACACGCAAATGCACGGTGTTGACCAATATCGAATGGCTTGGAGAATTACATCCGAAATGGAAGCCTATTAAGGCAATAGTTCATCTAGAATCTATTCGTGAAATGAGAGGAAAAACAACAAATGAAACGAGGTATTACGTAGCATCAAAAGAATACGTGGCAAAGGAAATGCTAAAAATGATCCGGTCTCATTGGAGTATAGAAAACAGCGTCCATTGGATTCTGGATATGTCGTTTGGTGAAGATCAGTCTCGCATCAGAAAAGAGAATGCTCCACAAAATATGGCAATTATTCGTCATATGGCATTGAATCTTTTAAAGATGACGAAAAAGAATAATGACAAATTAAAACGTGTGTCGATCAAAGGGTTGAGAAAAATGGCGGGCTGGAACCCTAGCATACTTAATTGCATTTTGTCCCAAAATTTTTCATGAGGTGGCCCTGGGCTTTCTAAAGTATATGCGTTCAGACGTGTTTCTCTGTAAACCTATTCCAAAAACTTCGCCTCTTGCTCGGCCCAATCCTGCGACGGACGGCGGCCATTGAAATCCAGCAAATTCCAGGCGGGGGACAGTTTTCCGAACAAAATCGCTTCCTTT
>JAISZX010000034.1 GCA_031284365.1 Holosporaceae bacterium | reverse complement strand
AGATAGACAAGAGCAGCCCGATTACCTTCTGGATTGAGTTTTTCAAAAATCCGTACTCGGAAAGTGTCAGTTCGCTGTGCGAATTCGTGCCGGAGATCAACGAAGCAGTAAAAATATACGAAAAAGCGAAGACGGATCCAAAGCTTCAGGCACTGGTCGAATCAAGAGAAAAAGCCATGCTTGATTACACGAACGACATCGCTTGCGCTGAGGAAAAGGGAAAAGCCGAAGGTAAAGCCGAGGGTAAAGCTGAAGGTATCACAGAAGGCGAGCTTAAAGGGAAAAGAGAAACGGCACGTGCAATGCTGGCAGACGGTGTACCAGTTGACACTGTTAGTAAGTACACAGGCCTAAGTGTTGACGATATTAAAGCAATTAACTAACAAAATTAGTAGTGTCAATTTCTTTCGTTATCATATCTGTAAGATGTAATGCATTGATTATCATTCGATAATTGTCGATGTCGCTGTGGTCGAGTTGACTATCGCTACGGTCTTTTACCCATATTGATTATGGTACATATTACTTCTGAATAAAGTATTTTAACACCTGAATGCATTGCAAAAGCTGTTAAAGCATTGATTTTGTTGTATTTTAAAAAAAACTATTGATTTTTCAAAAAAATGTTATAGGATACACAAAGATTGAAAGAATCGATCGAACGATGCTGAGCGCGTCGTTTCTTAAAAAAAATATATTATTTAAAATAGGAGAAAAAATATGAGTTTCAATAAAACTAAACATTTAGTAAATGTTATAACGGTAGGTCTAAGGTTACTGGACGAATTTATTCGCTTCGATGGAGGGTGTTCTATATGAGTTACTTAATAAAAAAAGAGAGACACAAAGAGCTGTCGAATTTGCTAAATTTGCACTCAAAACAATATTACATTTTTGATGATCCTGGCATTAGCGATGCCGAGTACGACAACTTGTACAAGGAACTTCTAAAAATAGAAGAAGAGTTCCCGGAACTGAAGTCTGAAACGAGCCCATCGCAGAAAATTGGGGCAAGTGTTTCCAGAAAATTCAAGAAGATAACGCATTCAGTCCCGATGATATCGCTTGATAATGCTTACAATGAAGACGATATTTCAGCGTTTTTTGATCGCGTGCGAAAACTGTCCAACATCGAAAACGTGGATATGGTTCTGGAGCCAAAGATGGATGGATTGTCAGCATCGCTTATCTATAAGGATGGGGTTTTGGTGTCAGCTTCGACTCGGGGCGATGGAGTTATCGGAGAGGATGTTACGGCCAATATCTTAACCATAGATGGAATTCCCAAAAAAATTGGTATCCAGGATGTGGAAATTCGCGGCGAAGTGGTGATGCTTAAATCTGATTTCCAGGCTTTGAACAAACAAAGAGAGGAGGCCGCAGAAAAATTGTTCGCCAATCCGCGCAACGCGGCAGCTGGATCTTTGCGACAGCTGGATCATCGCGTTACAGCATCGCGAAAATTGACGTTTTTTGCGTATTCCATCATTTCTAGTAAAAATATTTTCAAAACCCAGATGGAAGTGCTTGAGGCATTACGTTCCTATGGGCTTGTTGTGTCAGATAAAATAGCACTTTGTAAAAATCAATCTGAAGCATTTGAATTTTATAAAAAAATTGAAAGGCAGCGAGCTGAATTGGAATACGATATCGATGGAATAGTCTACAAGGTGAACGATCTGTTGTTACAGAAACAGCTAGGAGCGTCAACGAAATTTCCGCGTCACTCCATAGCCTATAAATTTCCCGCCGAGAAGGCACAAACTACGGTTTTGAACATTATTACACAGGTTGGAAGAACAGGAAATATAACTCCAGTGGCAGAATTAAAGCCTGTCACTGTAGGAGGAGTCGTTGTATCGCGCGCAACTCTGCACAACAAAGACGAACTCGACAAACGTGATATTCGCATCGGTGATCGGGTAGTTTTACAGCGTGCAGGCGATGTTATTCCGCAGATTTTGTATCCAATTCTTGAAGAACGACCTGCGCATGCTGTTCCTTTCGTATTTCCAATGACGTGTCCATGTTGTGAGGCGGCTCTTGTGAAAGAGGAAAACGAAGTGGCAATCAAATGCATAAATCTTGGTTGCGAAGCACAGCTTGTCGAGAGATTGATACATTTCGTTTCCAAGTTGGCGTTTAATATTGATGGACTCGGAGAACAAAATATTCGTTTTCTCTATGAACGCGGAATTATAAAAAGTCCGGTCGACATATTTTCACTGGAAGAAAGAAATGGCGAACTCCATCTTGAGGATTCGGAAGGGTGGGGGACAGTTTCCGTAAAAAAACTTTTCAAGTCGATAAATTCGGCCAAAACTGTGCCATTGGATAGATTTATTTATTCGCTGGGAATTCCGCAGATTGGTCGAGCCGTATCAAAGGCGATTGCTAATTTCTTGAAAACCTACGGCAATTTTCTAGAGTGTGTTAAAAATAACAGTGAAGAAGATCTTTACTCAATACAAGGTATAGGAAGTTCAATTGTAAATGATTTCAGAAGCTTCTTTACAAACGAAAATAACAAAAAAATTCTTATCAAACTTGGTGGAGATGAAAATTCCAAAGGAATTGTTGATATTGTTAATGCCGAATCTGCGGAGAGAGAAATTTTTTCTGGCCAGACAATAGTCTTCACAGGAAGCTTTAAAAATTTTTCACGCGAAGAGGCTAGGGCGCTCGCTGAAAAGTTTGGAGGACGCACGTCATCGTCCATTTCTTCAAAAACTTCTTTTGTGGTAGCTGGAGAGAATGCTGGCCAAAAAATAGATCAAGCCAGAAAAATGAGCATAAACATCATTTCAGAAGATGATTTTATAAAAAAAATAGAGAATTAATAAAAAAAATCGCGATATTAACTTTTAATAAAAAAATTCGTTAAAGAATCTATTTAGGTAATAGGTTTTGTATCATGAGTTTTTTTAGTAATGCTGTGAGACTGATTAGTGGTAAAAAAAAGGAGAATTCCAGCGAAGTTTGGAGTAATCCTGATGTTTTAGAACAGAATGTGAAGTTCGATTTCTCTTTTCGTAATTACGTGAAGGAGTCATTTTCTGTTCTAATAATTAGACCTCTGTCTGGATGTGTGATGAAGGTTGTGCGGGTGACTTCCGTGCTGGTTACAGGAATTGTATCAGGTGTGGTGGTGGCTTCGTTGTGCTGTTTAATCTTTATGCAGTTTGAGTCTGTTGAGAATACGGTTCTGTCATCGATTTTGCATGGGAGATTTGAAAAACTTCTGCCAGATTCTGATTTCAGTATTAAATCTGCAACGCTGCAATGGAATCCGAAAGTTGGAGCAATTGAAATTGTGATGAATAAGGTGAGATTGGATGATTTTCTGATACCTAGAGTATCAATTCTTCCGGATTACAGGAAATCGTTTAAGCAACAGAAATTGGTTGCTAAATCCGTTTCAATTCTGAATCCGAGAATCAGCATAAGCGTAGAAAATGATTTTAAAGACATTTCACTGAATCCTAATTTCGAAAAAAGTGGAAACAATAAAGTGCTTTTTGAGCCATTTTCTGAACTTAGCAATCTTTGCTGCCTGCTGGATAACGGCGCCACAGTTAAGCTTATAAATGCTGACGTATCGATTGCTGAAAATGGAGCTGATTGGAAGTTCAATAATGTGTATTGCGAGTACAAAATGGGGGAAAATTTTCCAAAAATAGTTGATTGCTCAGCATCGTTTCCTGGACAGAGATACGTTTCTAATATTGGTATGATTAGGTCTAATTTCGGTAACAAATCGACATACAATATTAAAATAGAATCTGTGAATCCATCGGCGTTAAATGCTGCATTCGCCAAGAGAAGTGTTCCTATAGATAGTCGAGTATTTTCGCTAATTGATGGATACAATTTACCGGTTTCCGGTACGTTGAAGTTGGATTTTAAGGGTACAAAATTTTTGGGAGGTAAATTTGATCTGATCGGGGCGAGTGGATCAATAAAGCTGCCTACAAAAAGTACTATCTCGCTGAATATTGGAAAGCGAATAGACAATGGTAGCATCTCAGGTACTTTTTTGGAGAATGGCGTGACGATTGACTCAATCAATGTTTCCTACGGAAATTCTGGATTGCAGTTAACCGGAATAAAAATTCCTTTGAGTGAGTTTAAATTTTTGGATGTAGCGAATATAGATGGAACACTGAGTTTAACAAATATCGATGTTCGAGAGATGGAATCCATTCTTCCAGAAAATATCTCAAGAACCGCTGTTACAACGTTTAAGAATTATCTTCCTAATTTTAGGTTAGAACTTTTCAAAATTGATCTTAAGGGAGCGGTTGCATTTGGCAATAAATCCAGTAATAAAAGTTTTGAGATTGGAAATGGAGTATTTAGGATAAAAGATGCCAAAATTCCTCTTGGAGAACACGTGGTTACAAACGTTAGCGCGACTGGAACAATATCGGATGATGGATTCGATATCAGACTGAATAATGCGATCTTCGGAAAGTCTAAAATAAACAGCGGCGTATTCTTTGTGTCCAATAAAGATAATTCTTGGATAGGAAAAATCAACGCCAATGTTCCAATTGATGATGTAGCATCCTATGGGCATTACCTTTCTAAAAAATTGGCTTCGTTGCCTTTGGAAAAACTGCATCTGAAAGGAAAAGCTAATCTCGATATGAAACTAGTTCGAGTTGAGGGAGATAAGTTACTACAAAAAGATCTTCCTTTCAGGATTGTCGGAGGTGAAGGAACGTTCAAATCTGATGATAATAGTACGCGAGAGCTTAGGCTTTCATGGGATGACAAGAAACTGTTTATTAACGGAGATGCTGTTACTGGACAAAACAAAGTTAATCTAAAAATAGGTGAAAACTTTGAGGACAATTCTGGAAATGGCGAATTCTTGTTCAGCTCTTCTTCGGACTTTTTAGCTGCGCTGGCCCCTGATGTCACAGGGATGTGCAACGGAGACTATGTATTGAAGGTGAATTCATCGTGGAATGGTGAGCGAGAAGAATACGATGTGGATCTTGATCTGAAAAACGCTACGATGAACATTCCTATGATCGGAGACGTGAAACTGAAAAAGGAAGACGGGCGCTTTGCAGCACATATCTTAAATGACGGCAAAAAGATCGAGTTTTCGAAAATGGTGTTGAATACGCCAAACTGCAAATTCGGTGGTAAGATGACTCTTGGTAAAGATAAAGTGTTACAAAAATGTTCATTGGATAATTTCGAGAACAATGGAAGTTTTGTGAAATTGAACATCTTGAGAAATAATGATCGCTTCCTTTTCTCAGCAATAGGAAATTGTTTGGATCTTAGCAGAGCTCTATCAATTTCAGATAAGGTTGAAAAGGACGTTACAGTGTCCGCTTACTTGAATTTGGAAGAAGTAGCTCTCTCGAATACCCAAAAGATTCGGAATGTAAAAGGTAATCTCGAATTGAAAAATGGAAAGATTATCGGAGGAGCTTGCTACGGCGTAATTGGAGAAAATACCACATTAGCGCTAACAGCTAAAGACATTGAAGGTACGGATGATACCATGCTTGCTGTGTCTGCATCGGATGCTGGAGAATTCCTCAAGTATTTCAAAATCATAGATACAGTAAACGGAGGAAGCGTAAAGTTTGTGATGAAATCGTCAAAAAATATTGGTAAATCATTTTCTGGAATTTTTGAGATGAACGACTTCATTGTTAAGAATAATGCTCACTTGATGAAGCTGATATCGCTTTCGTCAACGAATCTATTGTCGGGTATTGATAATCTATCTGTTGGGTTCAACTTTTGCAGTGGAAACATAACTATCTCGAATAATATCATCACTATAGAAAATGGAAAGGCCATCAGTCCGGCAGTGGCGATATCGTATAATGGATCCTATGATCGGTTAAACGATAACTTTGATATCAACGGCGTATCCTTGCCTATGTCTTCGATTTTGAGTAGTGCAAATACGAATGGAGCTCTTGTTGCTGATTATCGTATTACTGGATCTCTTGGTATGCCATCGCTTTCTGTAAAGCCGCTGAGATTTGTTGACAGTGGTTCTCTAAATGAAACATTTGGTAATGTGCTTCCTATACTGATTGCACCAAGCAGCGCTGATGCTGGCATCGTTCAGATGGAAAATTCCACTGATCCATTTTCACAGGGAGCCTTTGACAAGAAGGCTGGGAATACCAGCGAAAAGAAAATTGTCGAAGAAAAAGCTACAGTTAAGGAAAAAGCTCAGCGGCGCAGGCGCGTAACTGACAATAAATTTGGAATTAAAATAGTTCGTGGGGTGAAGGATGCCTAGGAATTGTGTATCTTGTGTCATGCTGTTTCTTAAAGTAGAATAGCGCTCGGTTTGTTGAGGTGATATATGAAAAAGTTTTTAGTTTCTGTGATTTTATGCGGTAATTTATTGATTATCGGAGGATGTGCGAGAGATATCGCTTCATCCTCATACAATGCGAGAACTTTGGGAGAAGCTGCGTCCACGTATGTGTGCACAGTTGTTAATGTGCGCAAAGTAAAGGTGGAAGAGGGCGATCGCCTGGAAGAAAATGTAACAGGCGGAGTTGTCGGAGCGATTACAGGTGGAGTGCTTGGCAACGCAGTTGGAGGAGGTCGCGGACGCAATATTGCGACCGCTGCAGGAGCGCTCGCTGGAGCGGCTGCAGGAGCATATGCTGAGAGAAGTTTGAAATCACAAGATGCTCTTGAATACGTGGTTGAATTGAAGTCTGGTCAGTTGAAAACGGTAGTGCAGGGGACAGATGTTGTATTAGCACCGGGGCAGCCAGCTCTTTTAATTGTTTACAATAAAGGTCGCTCTCGACTGATTCCAAGATAACAATGCTCGAGGTTTCACATGCCGTAGACGTACTAAATTGTGGAGAAATTGTTGCTTTCCCGACTGAGACTGTCTACGGACTTGGCGCAAATGCTTACGACGATGCTGCTGTGTCAAAAATATTTCAGTACAAAGATCGTCCAAGTGCAAAGCCATTGAGTATCTGTTACTCGAGTTTCGATATGGCTCTTGATGATGTCGAGTTAGACGATAGGGCATTAGTTTTGGCTGAAAAATTTCTTCCAGGGCCTTTGACTATAGTGCTTAAACGCAGATCTTCTTCGAGATTATCGGGATTGTGTTCAGCTGGATTGAAAACCATAGGCGTACGAGTTCCAGCGCACCCTGTTGCTTTGAAATTGCTGTCAAGATTGTCATTTCCGTTGGCTGCTCCAAGCGCAAATAAATCCGGCTATGCAAGTCCGACAACTGCTGAGCAGGTTTTAGAGAATTTTAAAGACATATTAGTTTTAAACGGTGGTGAATGTTCAATTGGAATTGCATCTACCATTGTTGATTTATGCAATAATAAGATTTTGAGAACTGGAGCAATAAATATAAACGAAATAAATGGAATTTTAGATGATGGTATCCAATAAGTCCACAAAATCTGCCGTGGAAACTGTTTTGTGCGTAAAAAAAATGTCTTGACAAAGCACAAAATTTATGAGATATATATGCTGTATAATAGAGGGGATTGAATAGTATGAAAAATGGTAGATTTTTAATGGCATTGTCTTTGATCGTTTGTGCGTCTGTGACTACTTCGGAAGGCGATGCTATGCAGCAGAAGGGGGGGAAGGAGCGAAGAGCTGTTCCGTTTACTTTTCATAGATTGCAGCCTGCGGCAGCGTTAGCAAAACCTGAAAAAATTTTTGAAAAGATTTGTAGCGCGTACGGCAATAGTGAAAAGTGTAAATCTCTGTGTCTAGAGTTCGAGAGAGCGGTAAGAGCACTACCACCAGGCAAAAAAATTTTTGTGAAATTTTCCACGGTTGAGGGTGTCGGGATGTCAGTATCTAGGAACGGATGTAAATTCGGCGATACGTTCCGTGGTCTAATCAGTGAGGGTAAAGTATCTGTGACATTTTCCAGAACAGACCTGTTTTATCTTCTAGAGGATTTGACTCATAAAGCAATCGTTGATGGAAGATACGGTCGAATCATTGAGAAATTTACTTTTGGTAAAATATTTTCTGATTGTACTAATCATCGACATGATGTATTTATACTGGAAGGTCTGTCCGATAGTGTTAAATTGGTATTATTGAGTACAATGCATCCTGCCAAGAGGGTGGAATTTATTTGCTGTCCTTCGGAAGAGTCAGTGCCACAGCTAGTAATAGTGCCTGGAATTGACGACCGTTTTCCGTGGAGTGATAGTATTAGCTTGTTGGTTTGTGGTTTATTTGGATACTATGTCCCGATACCATATAGTTCAACGAGACATTATGAAAAAGGGATTGATCGTACATTGTGTATTTTTTATCTTCTAAGTGAGCATCTTAAAAATATGCTGTCGGCCAGAGGGGTTAGTGTGTCTCTGAGTACGTTAAACGACTTTGCTTTAGGCGTTTCTTTAGCAAAAATACCTAGTGGTACTAACTTCGATTGTGGTTTTGTTAGTCCTTTTGTCGAAGCTAACAGAATAAATCCTGAGTTAGTGAAGTTTTCACCGTGGGATCAAAGAAAGTTCTTTGAATTGGTTGAAAATTCTAATAGCGAAGAGTTTCGTTATAGATTTGTTTTGAACAATATATTATCTTGCAACAAGTGGCCTGTATATGCAGTGCCTTCAGTTAAAGGAGGCCTTACCGTTCTTGTGCCTAAAGGGTACAATGACTTAGGAAAAATTAGAAGAGTATACAGCGCAAGCGGCGTAAGTGAAGAATTAGAAATTAATTTGATAGAATGCTCTGTCGATCAGAGTTTGAATGATGGGCCTACTAAATGTTTTGTTGATGAGTAAGCGCTTTTCTTTTGACCGGTGTTGCAGCGCCGGTCAGATTAGTAAAAGTATCAATTATTGTTCATCAACTTGTTCGTTGATTGACAAGATAGTGGTTACAATTTCTGTTTCGTTAACGTATTTAAAAGCACACGAAAGAGTTGAGGAACGAAGCTACGAAGTTTTTTATGCATCTCCTTTTAATGTTGATTAATTTTTGTTGTAATGGTATTCTCAATTCACTTTTTTTTAAGAGGAAAAAAAATTAATAAAAAGTTTTTTTGTTTTTTGTTTTTTTTAAATTTTTGTAATTCAGAGGGTGTGTACATAATTACTGATGCAAAAGAGGTTCCAAAGGTTCCACGTAAAAAGCTGGAGGATGTTTCATTGGGTAGTAATGAAGATGCTATCAGAATAAACGATTTGGAGATGTACGACGGTAATCCTGTACAGCTTTTCGATTCTCTTTCAGATATATTTGGAATTTTGTTCAGAATTGAAGGAAAATTGGCGAATATTTATGATACTTTCGATTTCACAAAAAGAGAAGATATTGTGGAAGTGTCACTTGCCTTGGTTGACAAAGTGTTGCATCTTACAGGAATCGGTATTGATGACTTCGTTAATCATATCGCTTGCTTAGGTAGAAGTAAGCTTTATGAATTGGTGTCAGTGATACGTACGTTTGATAATGCAAGGTATTTGAAAAAGTATCCTAAATCTTTCATCGACGGTATTGATCGTGCCAATGTGATTTTGGGTAGTTTAGGTGAACAAATGTCGGGTAGCTCAATGATTAGGCTGGGTGTATTAGATGTGAATTTTTGCGATCTAGATAGCCTTACGACCGTGGTTCTGACATTAAAAACACCAAGTTTTAGGGAAATTAAGCGAAACACTATTTTTGATTTGTTGTGCCATTTTACATGCCCCAAAAAACATATCTTTAGGTTTGGGATGCCCGTTCGGTTAATGAGAGAAATAATTAACTTGCTTCGTTGCCATGACGTTCGTTTAAGATTGTACGATGGGAGTGGTAGCGGAGAGAGTCGTTTGTTGAATGCTATTCATCATGCGAAAATTATCTTCGAAGAAGATGAATTAGAAAAATTTCGAGAGAATCAAGCGTTAATGGCAAAGTATATTGATGTTTTGCAAAAAAGGGAAACATTATCTTCAACTTCTCATTTGGGGCAAAAAATTGTGCTTCAGATTTACAGGTGGTTAAAAATTTCAAATATTGAACAAAATAGTTATAGACGTTCAATTCCTTTTTTGGTGAAGTATGGGAAAATTTTAAGACGTAAAACTGCAAGGGTGCTAGATATTTTTTCATTGGATCCTGTTGTAATGGCAGCAGAAGGAATATTGTTATTTGAAAAGTTAGGAACAAGTTTTCGAACGGATTTTGCAGAATGTCTTAGGCAAATAAAAGAAAAAATAGAAGATTCTTCTCCGGAGACGCCACAAAGTGTGGTTAATGCTTGCAATGTAATTAAAAAAGCAAACACTTGGGATGATATTTATTTTAAATCATCGGTGGAGATATTTGATGCTATCAAAGCTGTAGCCAGAGCCAAATCTTTGCCTGATTACGATGCATTACAAGAAATGAAAAGACGAATTTCGTTGTTACCTGCAGATCTTTATGAATTGGGGGATTTTCCAGAACATTACGCACTGTTCTTAAGAAATGCTTTGTCTCTTGATTTGAGAGAGGGCAACCCATTTGATTATGATGTTTACGGAGTAAAAGTTGTTGATGAACTAAAACGTTTTGCAGTCATTGCTGAAGAGGGTGCAGAGTTAGTAGAGGATATATCTTTTTTAAAGTTTCTTAGTCTAATATTGCATAATTATTCCACATTTTATATACAGGAATATAACATAGACAGTGTTAGATTATTTCTTCCTCCAGATTTGGAGAATCTATATCCGGTAATTGCGTTTTTTTGGCTAGCATCTGCGACAGAAAATGCCAATTTTTTTTGCCGTTATAAGTATTATGTAACTGAAAATGATATGGGAGTAGATTATCCAGATAAACGTACTGCGGTGATGATTAGGAAACTTATCAAATGTTAGATATATTCTAGTTCGAAATGAGAGTCAGGATAAAGCTGCTTGAAAATTTAGTACTGCTGCAGTACAAAAATCCTGTTTCTCATGTAGAATGAGTGTGTTTTGACGTAATTATTTATATAAATGAAATTGGTAGTACATTTTTAATCGATTTTGTGTTAGAGTACGCTGTTGCGCCCGTAGCTCAGCTGGATAGAGCGTTTCCCTCCGGAGGAAGAGGCCGGGGGTTCAAATCCCTCCGGGCGCACCAGGTTTTAGGAAAATTGCGGAGAATCGCGAGTTGTCTTGTTGGAGACGAGATTTAAAAAACCCTCTGAATCACAGGCTTTTTGCGTTCATGCCTTGCATTTAAAGACAATTCATCTAAAATCCTTGATTTTTTATTAGGGTAAAATATTCTCCAAATCGCAGTTTTTTCTCCAAATGAGCGGAACCGGAGAATTCTCTCTAAACGTCTCTTACAGAGGATGTTTAGGATTTTTATTTAAAATTTTAAATAAAAAGTTCGTAAAAATCTCCGGAGTAGCAGACGTTTCGAGCGTGAACCTTCGCATTCTCCGTGTTCTGTTGCTATAATTTTATTTAAAATTCAAACAACTTGAGGCTATATAAAAAATAGAAAAGCCAAGCGGTAGGCAGGTGATTGGAGCGCGAATCACTGTAAGGTTGCGAACAAAGCTCATTTCTCAATGCAAGAATAAGACTATTCCCGAAAACGGAACAGTGATTTTTCAAAGTCGCGTAAAAATGCTCTTGGATAGTATTGTCCACTGCTTTTAGAGTGGTATAATGTAACCATTGCAGCTGAGACACTCCCGTTAAAGCGGAACTCGTGAATAAGTTCGTAAAAGTAAGGTGCTCCCCAAAATTTAGACCACATATAGAGTTCTGAATTGTTAATATAGATGGAATAAGAGGAGGCAAGTATGAGTAGTCATTATAGCGCAGCATTTAAAGCAAAGGTTGTATT
>JAISZX010000019.1 GCA_031284365.1 Holosporaceae bacterium | reverse complement strand
TACATTGGTTTCAATCATGTTTTTATTTTCTGATCCCCAATTTTACATACAATCATTTACTGAAAGTGATGATTCTTTAATACTGAATATCTGCTCCAAATCTAAAAAGTGTGGCGTTATTAATATTAACAATGAAAATATCACATATCAATATTCATTGGGATTAAAGGGGAAAAAGGGAATAATGGGTTTAAGAGACGCAGTATTGGGTTATAATAAAGAAATACTTTTTATAAAAATAAAAAATGGTAAAAATGTTATCTCTGTTAAATGTAATCGGGGAATATATGAAAAAATAAAAATTTATTTTGACAATAAATTGAAAATGAGAGAAGATACAGGGGTTAAATCTAAGAGAGATATATTTTGGGGAGATTAATGTTTTTGAATTAGAAAAACGTAGTGGCCTCATAGTGGAACAAGTTTTAGCGAAGTAAAACGGAGCGTAACTTGTACCTGCGGAAAACTTGGCATTAATAAGATACTTCTGCTCGGCGCAGACTCTGCCTGGGTCGGGCTAAAAGCAAAGTTCCCGTTTCGCAAACAAGGCGGTAGCTTTATTTTCAGCACAATGGCATAAAACAAACATGGGCGGCTTTCTCCAAATTAGGAAAAGCCGCTCATCTTTGTTTTTGTTCATCCTCACGATATGGGTATTCGAGGAAGGCGGTTTCCGTCCGCCGCAAAACTGACAAAAGACAACAAATACTCTATCGTAACCGACTGTCCCGGCGCTCCCGCACAGATGTATGATGAAAAGGGACAGTCAGTTTGGGAAACGCATTTGGATATTTACGGAAAAGTGCGTACTTTTGCCGGACGTTCTTTGAGTGATTGTCCGTTCAGGTATCAGGGACAGTATGAGGATGAAGAAACGGGATTGTATTATAACCGGTTCAGGTATTATTCGCCGGAAGAGGGGATGTATTTGAGTCAGGATCCGATTGGGTTGGCAGGGAATAATCCGACTTTGTACGGGTATGTTCAGGACCCCAATAGTTGGATTGATGTTTTTGGATTGGACATAACGCCTAACAAGGCTGCGGGATTAGAAAGAGAAGCCATTGCAAAAGATTGGTTGCAAAAAAAATACCCAAATGCAGATATTTTGTACGAAAGATATATAAGAGATGTCAATGGAAAAAGTGTCAGAGATATAGAGGGTTCAAGGAGGAGGTTAGACTTTGTAGTGGTTGAAGATGGTAAAGTCGTGGGAGTCTATGAAGTTACAAGTCCAACAGCAGATAAAACAGCCCAACGTCTTAAAGAAATAGATATTAGGAGTAATGGTGGGACACATATAAAAGAACCGGGTAGAAAAGGTAAGTTATATGATATATCCAGCGTGGAAACAGAAAGGTTAGATGTTGATTTAGAAACGAAAAAAGTTACATGTCATTAATAAATATAAGCATTATGGATAAAAACCGTATGATCGAAAAAGTTGGGTGGATAACTCAAATGAAATCAATTCCACCACTAACAAAAGAATACATTGAGCGACAATACCGTTTCTTTGAGAACTATGTCCACTTCTTACAGGATAATGGATTTACGACCAGAGAAATATTAAAACACGGCGAAAAAGCAACTGATGATTCAGAAATTAAAGTTGGCGACTTAACGGAAGAAGGATTTAAATTTTATTTTTTCGGAGTTAGAAAATGGCGAGAAAAATACGATAGAGCCAAAGACAAAGATAAAGCGATTAATGATTTTGCCTATATTGAGAAGAAATTAAACGAATTTAGAGCAAAAAACCAGTAAAGATTCAAGTGGACTTACGACGAAAAAGACCGCCCGAAAACCGTCATCGACGAGTTAGGGTTAAAGCACACGGAAGGCATTGAGCCTGTCGAAAACATCACGACCTGGGTATTCGAGGAAGGCAGTTTCCGCCCCGCCGCAAAACTGACAAAAGACAACAAATACTCTATCGTAACCGACTGTCCCGGCGCTCCCGCACAGTTGTATGATGAAAAGGGACAGTCAGTTTGGGAAACGCATTTGGATATTTACGGAAAAGTGCGTACTTTTGCCGGACGTTCTTTGAGCGATTGTCCGTTCCGCTATCAGGGGCAGTATGAGGATGCGGAGACGGGGCTGTATTACAACCGGTTCAGGTATTACTCGCCGGAAGAGGGGATGTATTTGAGTCAGGATCCGATAGGGCTAAATGGTGGCAATCCTACGCTTTATGGATATGTAAAGGATCCTAACAGTTGGATAGATATTTTAGGGTTGGATTGTAGTAGTGACTTGTCTAAAAGAGCATCCAAAGGTACAGGTAAAAACTATGATAAAGTTAATGGTCAGGGTATATATGTACTAAGAGATCCTATATCTGGAGATATAAAGTATGTAGGACGAGGAGATGTTCATGCAAGAGGTGCTGTTCATGTGAATACACCCGGGAAAAGCCATTTAAGGCAGGAAATAATTCATGACAACAACTTGACAAAAGCTGAAGCAAAACATATAGAGCAACGGTTAATGGATCAATTAGGATGTCCAAAATCTCAAAATCCAAATACCCCTTTTTTAAATGATATTAGATCATATCGTCCAGAAAATCCAAACGCAGGAAGTTATGATATAGCAGGAGTTGATAAAGGACATGCAGATGCAATTTGGCAACAAACAATAACTAAAGCAGGTTTGTGAATATGAAAAATAAAAAAGTTGAAATTGGCGATTTATTTCTTATCCCTTTTGAGAAAAAATATGCTGTTTGTAAAGTTTTATGGGTATCAAAAAAGACAAAAAACGTTTTTTCTTTTGTTGTAAAGAATGGGTTAGCAAATACAAAAGAAGAAGCATTAAATATTGCAAATATAAAAGAGTATCTTTTTGTGAAGATTTACTCTGGTGTGATAAACGTTTTTTACACTTCGATTGAAAAACTCAAAAACGGAGAATGGGAAATTATTGGAAATCAAAAATTAACCGAAAAAGAAAATCATGACTTTCAATATCATAATATTGGAGGTAATTTATACAAAGGAGATGAATATATAAGACCTTTAAATGTTGAAGAGTACAAAACTGTTCCTAAAATGGGGATAGATGGATATGAAGCCATTAATAATTTCTTAAAAACAGGTTTTGTTGATAACATTTCTAATTAGACACTTAGTCTATAATCATCTAAAAATCAAAAGTTAAATAGATTAAAAAAAGTAAAGGAAGATTTTAACGTCTTCCTTTACTTTTTTAATGCCCTGGAATCCGATACATCCCTACATTGGGATTGTCTTTGATGTTGGCGATTACATTCCTTTCATCGGCTGCAACACGTATATTAACAAAGTGCCTCGCGGAGACTCTGACACGAGCGGGATATTGAGTATCCTGCGCCACATTCCGATAGCCACGGGACCCTTTGCCATGATGCCTATTATCGGGCACGAAAGTACTAATTTCTTCGGCGGTCTGATGACGTATGCCGAAGGCTGCCGTCTAAGTCCGACGACCTACATGGTGATGACCTGTAACGACGTCGGTATTCCGTTGAGCATGCAGCCGGGCAAAAAGTTTAAGCCGATACCGACCCTGTTTGCTCCCACCTCGTTCAGCATACCCATACCGTCGGGCGTTCCCGTGTTTGTAGGCGGTCCCTACGTTCCGGACTGGGGCGCCATGCTGCGTAACATGGCAATGGGCTTCGGACTGGGATGCCTGATGAAAGGTGTTGGAAAAGGACTAAAAAAAATAGGGCAGAGCATGAATAAGAAAGCTTCTGATTTAATGAGTGGAATTGCACCTAAAACAAAAACACCTGCTAAACCACAATTAAAACATGGAGATAAATATCCTGAATGGAAAAAAGGATCTAATTACTCAGATATACAAAATCCAAAAAATCCAAAAACAGCAGGTCCAAATAAGCCTTTTACAAAAAAACAAAAAGATCAAATTTATGCGAAAAACAGGGCAGCCCACGATGGTTATCTTGTCAGTGATATGGACGGTACTATATTAGAAGTGCCGAAAAAAAGTCAGAAAGGAGTAAAACCCTCGCAATATGAAGCACAAGTTGATCATGTAAAACCAAAATCCAAAGGAGGTGAGAATACGGGTGAAAATGCTCAAGTTTTGAGTAGAGAACAAAATAGAGCCAAATGGGATTCAAGTTAATTTATATCGTGGAATTAATTTGCAAAGTCAACAAAAATGACTACCTTTGCAAATCGTGATTTATGTAAATATTGAAATAGATTCGTTATGAAATTAGTAGAAGAGATTAAAAATAAAACAGTTATTACAACGAAATATGTAATAAATAATAATTCGCCGATTATATCTGTCTTTTATGATGAAGACGGCGATTGGCAATTTTTTGGTGCAGAAGAAGTAGGCGAAGAAGATGCCCGTATTGTTTCTGTACAGCAAATATTAGAAACTGATAAAACATTGGCGAATATGCCGAGCCTTTCAAAGGGACAATCCGCTTTTCGCACAAGTAAAGAATCATTATGGGAAGTGCAAAATTAA
>JAISZX010000077.1 GCA_031284365.1 Holosporaceae bacterium | reverse complement strand
TAATAGTCATTTGTTTTGGTTGAACAAATCAAAGCAAAAAGGTTAATTTTTCGTTAATGGAAGGATTGCATCCGTTGATGAAGCTGTAGTACCATACAATCGGTTATTGTAGTTTTTGTAACGGTCGAAAAAGAGGTAAAACGATGCTTTAAAAGCATGATGAAAAGCAAGTTATATAGCAAGTGTTTTTTATTGTTATTTTAGTGCGTTAAGGGAGGTGTTTCGTGTCTAAATATAGTATATTCTGTGGTTTTTTTTGTGCGATGGCGACATGCAATGTGATCGGTACAACAGTTGAGGATGTAAGCGGAGTGAGACAAGCTCAAATGACAGGAAATAATGAACTGATCAAAAACGTGCGAGAGTTGGTTCGGCAATCTGTTGATGTTGCAAAAATAGAAGAACTTGTGGCGTTTCTGTGTGATTCAAGTGTTTCACGTGGATTGGTTGGCGTGGCGTTTGTTAATTTTTCACGTACTGCAAAAGATAAAATTGATATCATCATGTTCAGGCGTGGAAAAAGGTTGTTGCTTGATATTTTTAATTTTAAAACCCTTTGCAGAGAGACTACTATCGATCATTTTATGAAAAAATATCACAGCGAATACTATGATGGTGATTCATGGGAAGGTCAGTATTAGTGAAAAAACTATTATTAAGCTTTATGTCGCTTTTTTTGTTTAACTGCGACGCAAAATTAAATCCTTCTTGTGTTAAGTACGTTGCAGAAAGGTTAGCCGATCGAACAGTGAGAGCCGCTTTTCTTACGGGAGCCAGGATGCTCTATGAGCAAAAATTGCAGCCAAATGATGCTTTTAATCCCCATGGACATTTGTTATATAATTTGCTGTTTACCTGCGATGATGTTGCACTGCGGGATGGGTTTGTTTCATTGTGCGGAGTCGGAAGGTCAGCAAGATCAGATGTAAGTCTTCTTAGTGATATGGTAAACTGTGCATTCGATTCACAGCATAAAGTGATATCATGTTATGAAGCAGAGAAAATGTTTCCGGGTATTTTTGATTGCATAAAAAGGTCAGTTGCCTACGAAATAGCTCACGGACAGCCTAATATAACGTTGTCTTTACTCATGGCTTTTTTTTGTGAGGTTACGTATCTTCCAATTTACACAGAGATGTTTATCTCAGGCTTAAGAAAAGGTATGGCAAGTATCGACTCGATGTATTTCGAAGAAGAATCGTTGTATGAAAGCAGAAACCGCTATTCCGTAGACTTTATAGCCAGAGATTCGGATGAGGAAGCGTTTCTAACCGCAGAAGTTCGAGAATTGATAGCGTTACCATATTACGGTACTCCAGTTGGTTATGGAAGGTCCCATTATGTATCAGACGATAGCTATGTTGGAACTAGAACATTTCCAGATTGTGTTGAAAATTCTACATGCATTTTATTTAGCGTATTGATGTTAAATAAAAAACCTGATGGGAGTTATTTTTTTGACGTAGACAAAATTTCCCAAAAAATCACGGCAGCCAAAAGGGATAAATTTGTAAGTTTTTTTGAAAATATTCAAAGTATTGATAAAATATGGGATGGTAGTGTAGAAGTAAAAAGCGCTTGGAATAGAGTTGTTTATGATCTAAACAGAGTAACTGCTACGGATGGTCCAAATGTGGAATATAAAAGAATGACTGATGGTCATGTAAAATCAGATGAGCAATGGGGAAAAGTGTCAGATGGATATTTCAATGAGATAAAAGCCGGGTTTCATAATCATATTCGAGCTCTTTCAAAACTTCTTGATTTACCTGCTCCCACAAAAATTTTATCAAAAGACATCGCTCTGGAGTACGAGAGAATTTTAAGTTATGCAAATTCTGAAAAAGTTATAACAGCAAAATTGTTTGATCCTTGCTCGACAACTTTAAATGATAGCTATGTTGATTTTGGTGGAAATTTATTGATAAGAATAAAAAACGTGACTGGCACATTTTCGGCCTCGTTGCTTTTGAGGGTAGTTGAGGCGGTAAATCACACAGAAATCGTTGACGTAACTTTGTATTAATACCGTGTGCTTGTACGCCTCATTTTTCATTAGTAGTTCTGTGTGAAAGTCTGGCAGTTGTTTGCTTCCGTATGTCCGCTTTTCTCTTTTCTTTTCATAAATATCGTAAATTTTGCCAAATCTTTTTCTTCGTTATATCTGAGAGTGACCTCGACATTTCCTTCAAAATCATCGAATGCTTCTTTAAAGTTTGTTATGTTTATGAAATATTTCTTGGTAGGGTTTATGGCATTGAACATTTTTTCGTAAAAGTTTTCCATACTTTCTTTAGTTTTTTCTATTTTAGAAACATCGAATTCATTTTCATCCAGTTTGAATATCTCAATCAGACCGCGTGCAAAATTCTTCATACCGCTTGCCATTTCTACTTTGTACGTTTGATTGTCTTTAGTGGTAATTTCCTTACGGTATTGAATTTGAGTATGGCCACTGCTTGCCAGCATTTTATCCCAGTCAGCATACAAATCGATTTCATTAGAAGTACTTGCACTTAAAGCATCTCCGTGCTTCTCAAAAAAATCTTTTACTTTTTCCTGTAACACATTAGTATCAAATCCAAATTTACCGTCTGTATCCTTCTTTAATAACAGAATGCTTGCCGTATGCCTTAGAGAAGTTTCAACACAATCGGCAAAAGTATTTGTAGGATTTGTCGCATTCTCTACTATTTTACTAAAAGGTATAGATGATTGTGATGTTGGCCTCCCATTATACGGAGAAAAAACAAATGTAATATCGTCATCCTTGACAAGGCAAAAATCTTTCCTTATGGAAGTCTCAGCATCTGTTTTTACATCTTCTGCAGTAGTCACCATAATGGTCGCGAGATCTACCAACTCATTGCTATCGGTAGGGTTTACGTATTTGTCGTAGCCGAGAATGAATGTACCGTTAACCCACTCGCCTAATCTATCGTCGCTAATTTCCAGAAAATCAGCCTCTGTGGCGTTTGCCACAATGGCGCCTGCATCATCGGCAATCTCCAAGAAAAATGCAGTTACTATTTGTATTATTTCGTCCTTATTGCAGTCATTTTTTGAACACAATTCCAATATTTCAGTTAGTTTTTTTAATTCAGGTTTTTCCGACTGTGGCAAAGCAGTTCCTATTTTAAAATTGTTCAGAATATGACAAAACTCTTGATAATAAGAATTATCACCTGCTAATTTATATTTAGAAGATATTACTTTTGCTAAATTCTCAGAATTATCAGTTACCGCTTGCAATTCTCCCGTAGTAGACGGGAATAAATATTTAACAAGCTCATACATGCAAACTGCCTTTAGAGATTCTCTGACCTGTGATAGTTCCGTTTCAATTTGTATATTATCGAGTCTCTGTTTTAGTTCTTTCTCTGTGAAATTCCGTTTTTTCTTCAGATTCAGCAATTTTCCCAGTTCGCTGTCTGATGTTATTGTTCCTGCTTTTGCTTCCTTTTTGAGATTTTTAACTTTTTCAGCGTCAAGTAGTATATTCTTTCGTCCTTGTAATTTAGAAATAACTGTTTTCACTGTTAAAAGATCCTTATTAAATATATCTTCCCAATTTTTTTTAAGTACACTGTTGCTTTTATCTATATATTGTAGTATTTTTTTATTTCCAGCCTTCGTATACAGCAAGTGAGCAGCATGTCTGGCGTGTTCTTGATATTCCCCTTTAAATATACTTATTACGCCTTTCATATATACGGGATGCCACCTAGCCTCGCTGGTTCCGGTCAGCATGGCAATTCCAATACCAGCAGCTAGCAATCCTTTCCAAAATCTTTTCTCTTTTTTTATATTCTCCCTCTGATTTATTTCGAGTTTTAGATTTTTGTCGTCAATTTCAAGCATAACGCTATCGTTCTTGTTTTTCATTTTCTTTTTCCTCCTAATATTAATATAATAAACAGCGTCTAACAAAAAAATTAACAAAGAGTGAAAATGCAGAAAAGAAATTGCGATTCTTGGAGAAAAAAAATATAGTCATGATTAAAACGGCATTTTGCACAGGAATCCAACCGCTAGCCAGTTTCATCTGCCAGCTTTTGCACATAGTTCACACATCCTAATCTACCAGCAAAAACCGTCATAAAGGTCCAGAGAAAATCGCAAGTTCTACCTCGAAACATCTGCTACTCCGGAGATTTTTACGAACTTTTTAGTTAAAATTTTAAACAAAAACACCAAACATCCTCTGTAAGAGGAGTTTGGAGAGAATTCTCCGGTTCCGCTCATTTGGAGAAAAAACTGCGATTTGGAGAATATTTTACCCTAATAAAAAATCAAGGATTTTAGATGAATTGTCTTCAAATGCAAAGCACGAACGCAAAAAGCCTGTGATTCAGAGG
>JAISZX010000040.1 GCA_031284365.1 Holosporaceae bacterium | reverse complement strand
ACAAGCTTCGTTGCTTGTAATTTTTTTTCAACTCGGAGATGTTTCTCCCGATATTCAGAACGTCAGCGGCAAACCCAAAGGGGATTGAAGCAACTTCAAGGCCTCCTTTGAACTTGCCGCTCCAAATGCTGGTAGCGATGATCGGGGGGGCAATTGTAGCGCCAAAAGTTAAAATAGCTTTAATTGGTGGTATCCCTTGTACCCTTTGCCATAGAGCAGCCCTAGCTCTTTGAAAAAGATTAATTGGTGCAACAGGCTGATTCAAATTTACCAATTGTTGGGCCATTTGGACTGGAGCAACTCTATTATCGCCATTTGTGGCAACAGTATTTGCCAGCTCAAACGCGGGAATCACATTGTACAGCACCGATGAGGCAAGGCCGATGCCTTCATGTGTCCAGGGAGCCATTGCCTCAGTGACGTTGGCTGCAGCGGAAGCTGTAGTAGTAAATTTATTTTTCTGTAATTTCCTGAACAAATTTCCCCTCATTTGTATCAGTCCCCTGTTTCTTTCGGCATAACTTGCGATAATTCCGGGTGTAAAGGTATTCAGAAACCCTGTCACTCCGGAAGCAACAGCACTTCCACTTTCAAACCTATTCCAAAATTTACGCATCCGTCTCTCCTACAAAAATACTATACTTTCAACGTATAATTGATATTGAGCAGCCTTATAACATTTTGTTATCTTGACTGAGCTTAAACCACCATTTATCGTATACATGTAGTTGGGGTGTGTCAATAAAAAATATGAAAATATTTATTAAATGTATGGGAATGTTTGTTTTCCTTGTGTGCGCTCAGCAGCAGTGTATGGCGTCGCGTGATGATGTTCTTCTAGCATTAGGTTGTAGTATAAGAACATGCTTTCTTTGCACTGGAATTCCAGAAGATTATAGAATGTATGGATATGACGGAGCAAATATATCTCACTTAAGTAAGGATATTAAAAATTTCTTCAAGGCCGCGACAAAAGATGATTTAAGAATAGATTTATATATTACTAGGCAAATGTGTAGTAATACTTATTGTTCCGGGGAGTTGTATAGATATGAATACAAAGATTTTTTCTTCGCCAGCTTTTACAGAAATAGGATATCGAGGTCTTTGTTGTACCGTATGCGTCCCTCAGTCTGTGAAGCAATGCTGAAAGAGCTCTATCATCTAGATCCTTTTCTTATCATAAACGGGAGCGATGATATTGTAATCCGGTATATGACTCCTTTAAATGATGCCGTTTCCGGTAGTCATGTTTTGTTAATGGAGCATTTAATAGGGGCGGAAAGATCAAAATGTATCAATTTAACTATAAGAAACATCTTCGGAAGCAACCACAAGTCTGAAATGCCTCCCGCCGTTATCACAGATAATCCGTTATTGGTTTCTTGTAACGATTTCTTGAAACAAATTCCGGGAAAATTTTATAATTTTTTCAAAATCGGTGACATTGTTGACTACAACAGTATCAATAATATAATTTCGGCCCGTGAACCTAATGGGACCTTTGAAAAATTATTAAAATACTTGGACAATAACAAGCAATTACTGAAAAAAAAATTTAGAGCTGAAGCTCTTGCAAGGAATATGATAATTAGCAAAGAAGTAGAAGAGCAAGCTTTGAATCTTGGCTCTCCTGCGTTGCTAATTCAATTGTCAATTCCAGACGTCGTTGTTATTATTCGCACTTTGTTTCCTAGGGGAATGTTCCATCTGTTTTCTAACGCTGAAGATTCCCTTATCATGCATCTGCATCCTCAGAAATTAGGGTTCTGTCGTAATGTCTGGAGTAAAATAACTAACAAGACATCTCAAGTCCTGTCTCAAGAGGATAAGACATTTTGGCTGGAATGTATTATTGGCGCAATAAGGTCCAGAGCCATTAAGCAACCGATTAACGAAGTCAGCCTTAGTAAATTTTTCGGATTAGAGAATGTTTTGAAGCCAACGTCCATAGTCGTCGCCACAAAGCAAAATGTGATGTGTTCAGGCATGAGTCCAGACTATGGGCTGGTAATTAGTAATCTTGATTACATTGATCTCGCATCTAGAGTGGTATGTTCCATTTATACTGATGAGGGTCTCGGAAATAAAATAGACCCTGAAATGTCCAATTCTGATCCTCCAGATTGGTCTAAAGTAAAGCAAGAGATATACCAAGCTTTGGTTGACGCATTTAGGGCTAATCGAGCTAAAATATCTGAGATAATAGAAGATGAATTGAAAGCTATTGGTATTGAAGCTGACGTGGAAATGCGAAATTTTCTTGTAGACAGAGCGGCAGGTTGTTTAGTGCTGACGATTCCTAGTGATTACGCAGTTATACTGATACGTACGTTATTTCCAGATGGGTTGCTTCATCTGTTCAAAGGAGCAGAATACGTGCTGATTACTCATCTTGAGCCTAAAGGGAGAGAATTGACGGCTGCGGAACGATCATTTTGGATGCAATGTTTAGAAGGAGCCGAAAGAGCGAAGTCCATAAATGAAGACATTGCCAACCCCATGAGAGGTTTTGGTTTGGATGCGTTCTCAAAATACAAAGTAACGGAGAAAAAACGTGCCGCACAGAAAGCTAACCAAAAGCAACCTTCAAATTGCTCGGAACCTTACAAACAGATCTGTGATGAAAACGAAAAACATCATGAAGATTAGTTTTTCTATTTCAGATAGCCCTCAGGCTCCTTAGATTACACAGAGTCTTGCGTAGTACTAAACCATGCAGAATATTGAGGAATCGCTAAAAATCCACCTTGTTTCATATTAACATGCAAGTAATCTGAACGTTTTTGATCGTTTGAGTTAACACCAGAATTGTAGACTGGCGACGTCAATACATCACTAGAATATCCGGAAGTCTTGATAAAATGAAAAAAATCTGCGTAATTGTTACCTTTAGAAGGAAGCGAAGAAGAAGGCAAATAATTCGAAGAGGTCCGGAACAAACGATCCTTCGATGGCGAAAAAACATATTCGCTGTCTTCTGCGATAGACTTATTTTCACTATCCTAGTTAGCATACTCTACGCCTTTCTTCATTTTTTTTGTTCCCTCATCATTGTGCGTGTATTGCGGATTGTTATTAAACAATGCCTCATCGATGAAGTCACCTTCATCGATTATGTCATCAAAACTCCTTTTTCTTTTTGCTTTATCACAACGAAGATCAAACTTTGAATTGGAGGGATTGTCATTGGCGATTCGAAAAGTTGTCGACACTTTACTGGAAACACCAGAGTCACCGGATCTGATGTACGGATCAACGAGTGGGTTGGCCAAGTTTAAAAGATCTCCTGTCGCAACTTTTTTCACTTTACTTAACAGCTTAACGAGCCCAAGCAACTTCCCCACAAACGTATCCCCATCATTGGGTGGAACAGAAATATTTAATCCTTGCGATAGTTCTGCCGCAGGTTTTCTAGCCAAATAATTAAGATCTCTAAAGACCGATCTATTATCCTTAAATTGTCGCAACGTTTCTGATGATGTCGACGGGAGATATTTATACACCTCATCCGGAACATGTAAGATCCTATCCTTGCTCAATCCAAAATAACCGAGCTGAAAATCGCCGGCATTCAATGCGTTTTTTTTATTTTCCATGTGCCGGTTATAAACCTTACTCTTTAGCGTGAATTGCTTCAGCGGCACATGAGTTGTAAGATGAGGCATGTCTAATCGAGAAAGGTATACAAAAGGAGCGCACACCGTACTGGATCTACAATACCACTTTGTGTGGAAGA
>JAISZX010000038.1 GCA_031284365.1 Holosporaceae bacterium | reverse complement strand
GAACACTCGCTTGAACGCAAAATCGTTTTTAGGATCAAGAAATCTGTACATGATTTAATCTTGTTCAACCAACTTCCATTGCTGTCAGCATACACATATTGTCGTCAAAAATCAAGTGTTATTTTAGAATGTGCAACAGATCTATCGCGTATGAATCTTTAGAACGTGCTGTTAGTGCATTGACTTTATTATCTTTTTTAAATAACATAAAAAGTGTTGACTTTTCACAAGAATTGTTATAGAATGTACCGTGATTGAAAGAATCAGTTGAACGGCGTTGTGTGCGTCGTTTTTGAAAAACATAAATATATTATTTAAAATTAGGAGAGAAAATATGAATTTCAATGAAGCTAAATTTTTAGCAAAAATTAAAACAGTAGATGTAAAATCAAACAAATTTATAAATTGCATCGGTGCAAAACTTTCAACGGAACCAAGATCGAAACGTCCGGTTTTTTTAAATCCCGGCGGTAAGTATTTTGATATACTTTATTCTGGAGTTAATATATTTTCTACCGGTAAAGTGCTTTTGGGAAGTAGAATGAAAATTAAAGGAAACAGAAGTTTATCGTCGCGATTGTGGCTTGACAGGCAGATTAATGACCCCTACGTAAAACTTGCGCAGAAAGAAGGATATCGTTCACGTGCAGCATTTAAGCTTATGGAAATGGACGATAAATTTCGTTTGATAAAAAATGCCAAACACATTGTGGATCTTGGAGCAGCCCCGGGAGGTTGGAGTCAAGTGCTTGCGCAGCGATCCGCCGATGATGCAAAAATCGCTGCTGTTGACCTGCTGCCGTTTAATCCGATGGAAAAGGTTCAGCAGTTTTTAGGAGATTTTGAAAATTTTCAAACAGATATCATGGATTATCTCGGACAAAAAGCCGATCTAATCATATCGGATATTGCTCCGTCAACCATAGGACACGCACAAACAGATCATCTTCGCATTATGAATCTTGTTGATAGCGCGTATTTGTTTGCTGAAAATGCTTTGCAAAAAGGGGGCGCATTTATTGCAAAAATATTCCAGGGCGGAAAAGAAAAATTATTTGCAGAGGCGCTTAAAAATGATTTTCAAAAAGTCTGCTTCTTTAAACCGAAATCAAGCAGAAATTTATCATCGGAAATATATATCGTTGCAATAGGATTTCAAAAATGCAGTTAAGTTCCCATATCAGAATCGTAATAGAATTAATGGACACATTTTTTGAGTCAGGTGCTCCATTTGATATAATTCTCGCAAAATTTTTTAAAAACAGAAGAATAGGTGCGCACGATCGTCGTGAAATCGCCGAATTTTGCTACAATATATTTAGAAATTTTGAAAAACTTAAATTTCTTACAAATAATATTACATCGAATTTTGGTAGATTCCATGTGCTAGCTTTTTTAAAAAAACAGCTTACATTTTCGAATGAAAAAATTAGTGAAATATTTTCTGGTAGAATTTTTGATCCTGAAAAATTATCAAATTTTGAAATAAAATTTCTCAATTCTCTAGATAAAAAAAATGTTTTTCCCGAAAATGCATTGTTAAATTATCCGGAATGGATGGATCCGTTTCTGAAAAGATCCTTTCATATCAATGAGTTAGCAAATGAAATGTTGGCTCTTAATGAGAAAGCTCTTGTTGATTTGCGTGTAAACACCTTGAAAACATCAAAGGAGAAGGCAAAAAAGATGCTCGACAACATTCAGATGGAAGATTGCCAATACTCTGTTAATGGAATAAGATTGCTGGATAGCCGCGTCCCGAGAAATCTTGATATTATCGTAAATGGATTCGCCGAAATTCAGGATGAAGGATCGCAACTTGTAGCAGAAGTGTGTAACGCGACTCCAAATGATACAGTCGTGGATTTTTGTGCCGGAGCTGGCGGAAAGACACTCGCTATTGCCGCAGCTATGCAAAACAAAGGACGCATTTTCGCTCTGGATAAGTACGAAGAACGTCTAGACAAAGCAAAAAAAAGGTTTAAAAGAGCCAACGTAAACAATGTATTTTGCCAGGAAATCACTGGAAAATGGATCAAAAGACACGCCGAACGCGCTGATATAGTACTGCTTGACGTTCCCTGCTCAGGAACCGGCACATGGCGCAGAAATCCTGATATGAGAGCAAAATTCACTCGGCAAGATTTGGAGGAATTATTGATAGTACAGGAAGAAATTCTCGAATCGGCCTGCCGACTGGTAAAAAAAGGTGGACGACTCGTGTATGCTACATGCTCAATTTTAATGGAAGAAAATGAAGACCAAATTGAGAAATTTTTAAACAATCATCCTGAATTTTCGCGCAGCGATATAAAATTGCAAAATTATTCCGGAAAATATTTGAAACTAACGCCGTTTCAACATCATACAGACGGTTTTTTTGCGGCGCTTTTGGAAAAACGTTGCGAGGAATCCCAGGATGAAAATGTATCTGAAAGTGGTAGCGAGTGTGTATGAAAAATTCAATTAAAAAATTAACTTGGAGCATTCTCACTGAATAACCCTGGTTTTGGCGTAAAAACTATAATGGTATTAAAGTAAGAATATGGACATATTGGTTTTAGTTGGAATGTGAGAAAGCATAACTTTTTGACAAAATTTGCGTGATATACAACTGATACCGAAACAAAAAGTTCGACTTCTAGAATCATTTTTACCTCGCCATCTGCTATGTGTAGCGTTGGCCAAATGCTGGCAACATCCACAGATGTATTTAAATTCGTTTGTACTAGGGAAAAACATGTTTTATGTGTTATATCCGAAACTTCGTAGCGAATAGTCGGTTTATCATAATTATTTGGAGGTTTGTACCACATTGGATGAATTATCCACAATATTTTTGCCTTCCCACCGCCTAACCCTTTTATAAAAAACAAAACTGGATGCGGAAAACAATAATAATTTCGCCGATCTGCGTATCCATCATTGGAATATTGTAGCGTTCCACCACCAAAATACGACAAAAATGCTGAGTACACAGTGCGAATGTATTGATCCTTGGTAATTGGTCGCCCGTTACTTACGCTCTGCAGCATATTTACCATTTCATATCCGCAAAATTCTACGCGTTTACGAATGCGATACAGTTTAAAAAGATCGTGCATGTAGTACAGAACCGCAATCACTGCCGGTATGGCAATAGCAAATTCTACAAAAATCGCTCCTACACGAGGCTTTCTAAGAGCCTGCCCCCCCCCCCCGTTGCATTACAGTCATGATTTTAGACAATATTTTCGCTCCAAAAGTTGAATATACATTATTATTGAATGGAAATGGTTAAAAAATCATTAATACATTTCACAACGTAGGAGTTTCACTAACATAGTCCAGGTTTAGGCGTAAAAATCTCCACTTCATGAAAATATACACGATGAGCTGATGTTACATATGGCTGTAGTTGTGGCTTGAAGATAAAAAATCCCCATGGATGCTGATTTACAGCACTTACATTTGTTTATAAAAATTAACATCAACAGTCCCATTAACGTAATAAATCGTCACACAAAAAACCGGAACATCATAATATTTTCTGCTTGCCTTACATAGTCGCTCTTATTACCGTGCCGGAAATTTTCTTTTTTGCTTCATGCGGTACGAAAGTATTACAATTATTTTGCTGAACATGGGGGGTGTGTCACTTATAAAGAAAATATTGCAAAATTTGGATTGCGTAACTTTTGGAAATGAAAGATTGTCCATTCCTGAAGCTTTAATGAGATACGCAGAGATTTTTAGATATGTCGGGAGTGATGTAGCTGCTAAGAAGTTTGAAAATAGCTTTTTGCCTGAGGAGGAAGTATACATACACGAACAATTCAGCTTGAGGTTTCATTAATGGAGAGAGCTGAGCGTCGGCAAAAAAGCAGATCCAAGATTGGATGCAATGTATAGATTTTCAATTAATTGCAAACATTTGTTAAGAGAATTCAAACGAATGACGAACCGTGCTTTTCTCTAGGAAAAAGTCCTAATTGAACCTACACAAATATTTTTTTTATGTTGATTTTATTTTTGCGATAAGTTATCGTATATACGTTTTCGTCCCCATCGTCTAGAGGCCTAGGACATCGCCCTTTCACGGCGGTAACGCGAGTTCGAATCTCGCTGGGGACACCACCTCGAATTTCAGGGAAAAATCATCAAAACCAAAGCCAATTAAATAAAATTGTGAATAATTTTGTCCCACTCCTGTCCCACTATTTCTATTTGCATTGGTGATGCAATATTAGCATTTATAAAAATACAAAATATTTTTGCGTATTCTTTTCGATAAATGTGTCTGGCTCCGCT
>JAISZX010000120.1 GCA_031284365.1 Holosporaceae bacterium | reverse complement strand
GAGCACATTTTTTGGGCTTTAGGCGATGAATCCGATCCGCCGAAGGAAATATCGCAGGATACCGTCATCAAAGCCATTGTTTTGATTGAGGACTACTTTAAACCGATGGCGGAAAAAGTACTTTCCGAATGTCTGAGAGATAACAGCTGCGACGTTGCTCAGTCGTTTATAAGATACCTCACAGACAATAAAATTTCGCAATTTAACATAAGAGAATTGAAGCGCAAACATGTGTTGAATTTCGAGGATAAACAGCAGGCGGAAGATGATTTTTTATCAACGCTTACCGATGCGAACGTGATAGAGCAAATCGTGACAAATAAAACGGGTCGCCCGTCAAAAGATTACGCTGTCAATCCCAAATTGGCGGAGATAAAATTATGAGTAAATGGCTTGACAAACTTACGCTTGGTAAATCGATTGATTATCAACATGTTTTGGAAGAGAGAGAGGCAATTATTCAATACGACGGGAAAGAGCCGGAAAGCGAGTATTCGGCTGTTTTATTGTTCATAAACGACAATAGAGAACGGTTACAGAGACATATCATAAGCATCAACGGAGAATCATATTTGAAATTAAAAGAAATTTTATAAACGAATAAATTCCGGACTTCCTAAAATACTGTGTCAAAACGCCAAAACCGGAAGATACACTCATATTTGAGTAAAAAGCTGCAATGCCGAAACTGCGTCATAATATCTTTTGTCGTGCCAAAACTGTTTGCAACACTGGCGTTGGTTTTTATATTATCCGTACTGCAAGCACTTTTGGCATGACAAAACTACTTACGGCATGAGTTATGTCACACAAGAAAATGCTGATATTTGAGGCATTCCTCGACTTTTGGCGTTTTGTCACGGGTTTTTAAGAGGTAATAAAAAATTGCTGAGTATTTTGGAATCACGAAAAAGTGCAACAAATGTTTTTTGAAAAGATTATCGATTAGATGCTGCATTTTTTTTCTTAGTCAGTAATTTGTGAAACTCATTCACAGAATCTTAACTTCCGCTTGCTATGATTGAGGAACAACAAGCACGAGGAAACTATGATTAGTAAAATTAAAGCTATGGTTTTGGCGTGCGTGCTGATGATAGGAATCATGCATGCTAACGCAATGGTTGTACATAAATATAGGGATCTACCATTAAACAAGTATGGATTAAATGATGTAACGAGTATATCAGAACTCTTTGTTTGGGGAAATGATTTTTGGAACGATAAGCAATCTGGTCAACGCTTTGAGAATACATTTGGGGTTGCCAGGAAAAAGGAAAGATAGAGGCTCTAAAGCAGAGAGAGCAAAAGTTGGCAATAGAGAAAGAATGAAAGGCTTAGTCAGCAAAGATGATGATATAATAAAAAAGCTTATTAATTGTATATGTGGTGATTTAATTCTTAACGATGCAGAACAAGCAAAAATTAAACAAGTCATTGTTGCTAATTGTGATGATAAAAACAGTTTTATAAATGCATTAGCCTGTTTGCATCTCTACTATGGAATGTGTAAAGGTGAGATTATAAAAATATTGAAATTATTTCTAGGAAGTGATGGTATCATATTTGAAGATGGTGTCACTGTTCTTCAGAAGAAACATGAGTGTTCTGTTTACGAGAAAGATTATATTGATTTAGTTAAAAGGTGTTTTTTAAATCACATATCAAAGCACTGGGTGTACAGTGGTTCGACAATTACTCGCGAAGAAATGACGCGGCATAAAGCAACTTCTGGTTTTTCTGTTCTTGCAAATGATGATCACTCTGTTGTAGCTGCTCAGAGAGCTATTGACAGTATTCTGAGTGATGGGAATATAGGGAAGTTGGCAAATTTGAAAATTCTTATTGATAAGAATAAGGAGTTAACAATTTCAACAGAAAATTATCAGGATAGGGAAGTAGATAATTCGATGTTCGAGATAAATAGTAGTGAATTTGAGACCATCGACAGATTAATAACAACGGAAAAAACAGAAGAGAGAAGATATAATGGAGAAAATATAAATATTGTAACTCTTGTACAAGATGACACAGAGCTGATAATAGATAATATGAGATTCACAAAATCCAGAGCAAATGATCAATTAAGATTTTTCTTTAAATTTACAACTCCGTGTGATATTAAAGAAGAAGAAGGTGTGATTAATCGTAGCGATACAGTAGGGTCTTTTTATGTTAAGAATTACAGTTAAGGAAGTACGATGGGAAATCTTTAGAATTGCTGCAACTGTGTTGAGTTTAGTTATTGGAGAGGCGGTATTTGCAATGCAGCAGTGGCCTAGTATGGCAATCGATGGGACAGTAGAGCATCCGGAACCTAAGAAGTTGGCTGATTTTCACGCAAGCAGAGGTGCTCTGGGGTACTACTGTTTTATGCCAAAAGATAAAAATGAGATGGAATCGCTTTATAGACGCTATAAAGATGGAATGTTTTTAAGTGATCCTGGGGCGATTGGCTGTGCGTCATGGGCGAGTGTTGTGACAAGCATTGAAGGTGAGCTTGGTACTAGACTAGAAAGTGGCGAAGTATATTTTATTAATAAATTTTTGGAATATTTAGATGTTTTTTCTGATTTAGCTGCAAATCATATTGATAAAAGTTTTATTGGCACATATTTATTTGGTTTACACGGTTTATCATTTGTATTTGTGCAAATGGCATGGTATGCGCATTCGATGGCGATAAAGCGAAAAGTTATAACAGAGGAAGCAGCTTTAAATGTGGCAACTGAGCTAAATAAAATACTCAATAAAACTGGTAAATACGAAAAAGACTTCGTACTTAGCGAATATCATTTTTAAATTTATAAGAAGAATCTATTTTGCTTAGTAAAAGGTACTTCCCTGCCTTTATGGTCTGCGGATGAGAGATCCCCGTTGTCTCGTTAGCGTCAGGGATTTTTCTGAATAGTTAACTGTTATTGCAGGCAGCTGTGATTTATCCTCGAGTTTCAGCTCTCTGGCTCTCTTACAAACATCGACAACATATGATATAATTCCAATACAGAGGATAAGAGGTTAACAGTCATGGCATTAATCAGTAAATCAGAGTGGGCTCGCAGGCAGGGCTTTTCAAAATCATACGTTTCAAAGCTGATCAGGCAAGGCAAGCTGTCTCTTTGCAACGGTATGATCGACGAGGACAAGGCAAATGCTCGTGAAGATCTGAAAAAACAACTGTTGAAGGCAAAACTAAACAACGAAATATACAAAGGACAAATTATTGAAGCTCAGGTTAACAAGATAGCTGCTCAATACGTCTCCGCAGAGGCTGTTAAAAAAGTCGTTAGTGCCAGAAACAGAGTAATCAGAGATACGATCTTGAAAATCCCCGACCGAGTATCTTCTGCAATAGCCCTCCTCAAAGATGCTTCCGAGATTCATTTTCTACTTACAAACGAAATCAGAAACACTCTGTTTGAACTGAGCAACGATACAACTGTTTAAACTTCCGAGACTGCTGCACAGCAAAATCCACATGCAGCCTACTTTTTTCTTTTCTAGCCGGTAATCATTCTTGCTGCGAATTTAGCCTAAGTCTGCTATAATCTCTCGTAATCCAAACAAATCTTACTATAGTACCATTGCAGAAATGGTGCCATTTTTGAGGCCATATTTTGCATTTTTTGAAAAATAATCACTGAAATTTCAGCAAAAAATATACCATATCATGATTTAGTTGGACGACTACGACGACGCGTTATCTTTGGCCAAATCCGAGGCTGTAATTTCAGTGTCTCTTGGCTATAAAGGCGGCGAGCTTACTAAAATCGGATCTTACTATGTAAAGGAAATTGACATTGACGGAGCCCGTAAGACCATCAAAATCAAGGCCAACGCTGCCGGCAAAGCCATGCGATCCCAGAAAAGCAAAAGCCGCAAAGGATTTATGAGTGATCTAATTCCAGAAATAGCCAACGAATTTGATCTGGACGCGGCCGTTTCCGGAAACTTGGAAGGCCTGGAATTGGAGGATTTCCCGCAGTTTGCCGAAAGCGACATGAACTACATGACACGCCTGTCTCAAAAAGTCGGAGCAGTCGCAAAGCCCTCAGACGGACACCTGGTTTTCGCCGATGACATGAGCACAAAGTCGACTTCCGGCAAGAATTTGCCCACAAAAAACGTTGATGTTGCGGAATTGGGCGAGTACTCCTGTTCTTTCAAAGAAACAGAATCCGGAGGAGCCATCGGCACGGTATTTGCCAACTGGTACGACAAGGAAAACGGCGAGTATCACATGGTGAAGGTCGGTTCCGGAGATCCCGAAACGGAATTGGACGAAATATTTTCGTCGGAAAAATCAGCCCTAGCAGCGGCAAACGCTAAATTCAAACGTGTCGTGAAATCAAATAAGACGTTCCGTTTTACAACCGGAGGCCGTCCGGATTTCTTCGCTGAAAGTCCCGTTGTTTTCACCGGCTTAAGCCCCAAAATCCCCGCCAATTGGATCATTTCAAGAGTGGAACACACGCTGAGCGCCGGCGGGTTTAGCACGTCGGTCGAGTGTTGTTGTGTAAGTTAAGGAGGATAAAAAACCATGAGTAATTTTAAAATCTCGCCGCTGGTACAAGGAAAACCAGCCGTGCCAAGGCGATGGTGGCTGTCTCGATTTCTACTATTAATCATGGCTATCGAAACCATGGCATTCAGCTATTGGATTTTTCGATTCAATGCTCAAATTACAGAGTTCAAACGGCAAATTAGTAGCATACAAGCCAGTGAAAATAAGGAGCGACTATGTACAGCAATAAATTTCTAAAAGCTTTTGATTGCCTGATGTATCACGAAGGCGGATATTCCAACGATCCCAAAGATGCCGGAGGCGAGACGAAGTACGGCATCTCCAAGCGCAGTTATCCGCATCTGGACATCAAAAATCTTACGCAGGATCAGGCACGCCAGATATATTTCGTCGATTTCTGGATGAAGGCTAAATGCGAGAACATAGACAATGACGATATTGCGACAAAATTCTTCGATCTGGCTGTTCATACCGGAATCCCGCAGGCTGTTAAGCTCATCCAGAGAGCACTACTGGCAGCCGGAACGCAAGTCGTCGAAGACGGTATTATCGGGCCGGTCACGCTGAAAGCCATAAATAAAGCTGACCCGACAGATCTTCTCGCGGCTCTAAAATCCGAAGCTGCCGGCTACTATCGCCTCATCGCCAACATAAATCCATCCCAACAAAAGTTCATTCAAGGTTGGCTTCGCAGAGCGTATGACAACGTTTAATGATGACACAATTTAATTATAGGAGGAAATATCAATGACAAATCTAAAAGAAATCATCACAAACGAAAAAGTCAAAGGCATAATCGCCATCGCAGCCGCCGTCATCACATATTTCACGCCCAACCACATCGATGTGATTATCGAGAGCATCCTCGGAATCTACGGAATTACAGTGCTTACCATCCAGAAAAAGAAAGATTCAGAAAGCTGAAATCCACCGCTTTATGTAGCCTTCAGACTATATAAATTTTCTTCTGTAGCCTTTATCTAATATTTAGGCTACACAAACCCGGTTGTATAGTCTCTGCACTATACAAATTTTCATTCTGTAGCCTTTGGTGCACTTTTCACTACACAAATTCGACTGTATAGTGTAAAAAGACATTATCACAAACGAAAAAAATAAAGGCATAATCGCCATCACGGCCGCAGTGGTTATGTACTTCACCCCGAATCACATCGACCGAATCATCGAAAGTTTACTAGGAATCTACGGAATTACAGTGCTTACCCTCCAGAAAAAGAAAGACTCGGAAAGCTAAGTTGTATGGCTTGATTTGAGATATGCACAATTTATGATACAGAAAATAACAATGTAAGCGATTCGGAGCTGATATACCTGTCAATGATTTTTCGCTCGCTGCTGCCAAAATTAGCGGGATGCATGGTAAAGGAATCCAAACATGATGTAGCAGATTTTTACAACGCGAAGGCGAAAAATTGCGCTGAGTATAAACTGGCCATGAACATTGGCCTTATACACTAAATTTTCCCACATTAGACCTGTTGCAAAAGCCTTCGGGAGCCCCTCAACCTCATGCACAAAAAACGCCTTACGCAACAACTCTATTGATTTATAAAATCTGTTATGAATGGATGAGATTTGCCATATATAGCTACAAATATTTCAGCAGCATTATTAAAGTATTGCTGAATATTATTTGTGTTATCCTGGTAATTAAACAATGTGTCGAGTTTTAGTTTGACATATGCGTCTTTTTTTGCAATTATTGGACATATAGTTTTCATCGTCTTGAAAAAGATCTCAAAATAATTCAACACCTGCTGCAAATTATTTTTTTTAAATTCAATTAGTGCAAGGTAGTAACAACAAATCGCTTTGGAAAGTTTATCATCATTAGTCCGGCTTTCTTGCAGTTTTCCAAAGGCATTTTTAGCATATTTATATGCTTCTTCTAATTTGTTTTGCCTTATTAAAATTTCAGATATAAAAATAAAAACATTATGCATAAATGAGGATTCTTTTATACCTCTCTTTTTTTCAATATATTCCATAAATTTATCATAAGCTTCGGAAAGTTTATTTGTTCTCAGAAGAGTAAAGCCTTCACATATAGCTAAGTCTGCTTCATAACCAACAAATAAAATTTCGCTGGCCTGAATTCTTTTTAGAAAAAACCGTGATTCTTTTTCACATGCATAAGCTTTATCGTATTCTCCTAGTCTATTATAGAGGCCAGCCAAAGCCTTTCTTATGAAAAAGATAGAAATATCATGATCTCCATTGTATACACCTTTAGTATAAAACAGTTCTTCGGCATTTATGGATTTCAGTATATCCATGGCGATATTTATTACATCGCAAAGATCTCGCGAACAGACAAAATAACTATTGTAACATCTGAAGTATCTAGCAAAAATTGCTTCTTTTAGCTGTAATTTCCACGTTTCCTTTGAGCTAGAAGCTAATTTCATTGCTTCTTCAAGATATGGTTTTGCATTATTAAAATTTCCCATAGAAGCGAATAATTTAGCGAAATCAGCCAAACAAATCGCATAGACATATCCTGACTCTTTATTTTTTTTACAAATAAGAATACATTGCGAAAGATATTTTTCTGCGTCTTTGTATTTATTGAGAAAAATGCATTTATTCCCACAAATTTCCAGTACAATGGAAAGGAAAACGTCTTCTAAGACATTTTCAGTCTCATTAAGTTTTATTATTCGTTCTGCAAACGCGTGTATAAATTTGCGAGATTTTGAATATTGATAGTAATGTAAAAGCGCAAACAAAAGTTTAATCTCGTATTTGCTTTGCATCTTTTTACTTATGGGCAGGAGTGTTATTTTTTGCAGTATCGATTGGCAATGCAACATTGTTATGTTTTTCTCATTTTTAGTGATTCCTTGTTGATTTTCCTCAAAAAAATTTAACATCATTTTATTGTACAGTCTCATGTTAGACATGATTTTGTTAAACATCTCATCTATTTCAATAGTGCTAAAAAACTTTGTTAAATATCTAAGTCCTATTTTCTGAGTGCTTCTGTGAATAGACATCATATTACGATCTTCAGAAATCAAAGAGAATCTACGCAAGTGGTGTATGAATTCTTGGATTGTTACCTGATCTTTGCATTTTTCGAAATATTTTTGGCATATGTTTTGAGAATCTAACAAACATAGTAACAAAAGAAGTTCTTTAAAATTCGGATTTATCTCAAGAAGAGTATCGAAAATAGACGCAATAATTTTATGTCTATTTTTTTTATAATTAGAGCTTTCTTCTAATAATTTTGCTTCCATTTTTTCAGTTGAAACTGTTTCATAGAGTGTTTTTAGGTACTCACCTGGAGTTATGCCAGTATTTTTAATAAAATACGCAGCTGATGAAATATCTAATGGCATGGCTGGAATATTTTGTAAAAGTGCGTCTATTTCTTTAGTTTCTTGAAGAGTTTT
>JAISZX010000027.1 GCA_031284365.1 Holosporaceae bacterium | reverse complement strand
GAGAAGGCAAAAACCGATCCAAAACTTCAAGAACTTGTTGAGACAAGAGAAAAAGCCATGCTTGACTACACCAACGACATCGCTTGCGCAGAAGATAGAGGCAAGCTTAAAGGAAAAGCCGAGGGGAAAGCCGAGGGGAAGGCCGAGGGGAAGGCCGAGGGCAAAGTTGAGGGTATCATTGAAGGCAAACTTAAAGGAAAGATAGAAACGGCACGTGCAATGTTGTCAGAGGGTATCTCTATAAATATCGTAAGCAAATGCACAGGTCTTAGCATCGATGAGATTAAGGCAATTGATTAACCCAGACAGATTAAATCCTCGAAAGCGCCCTGGTCATAGTTGTTTTGCGCACATTGTAATTTTCACACAAAAGCCTGGGCTGTTCGATGAAAATGGTCCAAAATAAAATGCATTAACGCTTTCTTAACCATTTTCGCTCAATAATAGAGAATATTAACTACTGGAGCGAAAATGTTGTCTAAAATTATGACGGTAATGCAACGGGGGGGGGGGGCAGGCTCTTAGAAGAGCTCATGTAGGAGTGATTTTTATCGAATTTGCCATTGCCATACCGGTACTAATGGCGATTTTTTACTATCTTCACGATGTTCCAAAATACAAACGAATGCAATCGAGGATGGAGTTCTGCGCCAGCTGCATGGCAAACATTTTGCAAAATATGTCTCAAAATAGAATAGATAAAAGAATTACATTGGCAGATTTTGGATACGCAGTGCAAATGGCATTTATGAGCATTTATCCTGGAAAGACAATGTACGAGGTTAGTGAAAGAGTTCATGAATATGGTCATTTTCCAATGACATCTATATCGTGTATTAGAGGACGTGACAATGGTAATATTGATATACTTTGGAAAAAGATTGTATACGTGGAGAAAGTGTCCCCTCTCTATTTCACAGGTCATTCTAGCAGGAGTAGCATACCGGCTCCGGGGTTGAATATAAATTCTAATTTGATTTTTCCTGGTTTTTCGATCAACTCTGGTCAGATGAAAATTGTGTTGGAGTGTGCAATTTTTTTTCAGAATGATTACTATTATTCTTTTCCTAATAGATCATGCGATGGAGTTTCAACAAGAGAAGCGTTCGGATTCTGCGTTTTTGCTCCAGAAGTGGGATATGGCACTGTTAATGCCAAAACCCATTTTAACACACTTGTCATATTTACGCCAAAGCCAGGACTGTTTGGTGATAATGTGTTGAAATGAAATGCATTAACGCTTTCTTAACCGTTTTCGCTCAATAATAGAGAATATTAACTACTGGAGCGAAAATGTTGTCTAAAATTATGACGGTAATGCAACGGGGGGGGGGGGCAGGCTCTTAGAAGAGCTCGTGTCGGAGCGATTTTTATCGAATTTGCCATTGCCATACCGGTACTAATGGCGATTTTTTACTATCTTCACGATGTTCCGAAATACAAACGAATGCAATCGAGGATGGAGTTCTGCGCCAATTGCGTTGTAAATTTGCTTCAAAATGCAAGCAACGGTAATAAATTGAGAATAAGAGACGTTTTTAATGCGTTTTGTGCAGCTTGTCTTACAATTTATCCAGGAAAAAGTGTATGGAATTCCATCAACTGGCCACATGGTTTTGTACATTACGTGAGTGGATCATCAGGCGGAAGAGCTAGCGTAAAATGGTGTTTGCGACCATACATAAACGGCCATAATAGAATTAATGGGATTGACAGTGGGCTTGGTCATCCGAGATCATCTGTGCCTAGCTTGCAAAATGTTACACCATCATCAATATATGAGAATTTGGAAATAAGAGACAAAGGGGTAAAAATTATTGTTGAAATAGTTGCCGTTTGCTCAACTGCAAACGTTTCCAAAGATTTTGGTTTTTTGTCGCTAACACCTAAGAGATCCAAAGCCTCCTATAGTGATAACTATTTTCCTACGATTGTCATCTTCACACCAAAACCAGGATTGTTCGATGAAAGCGAACCGAAATGAGACGCATTAACGTTTCTATCAGCCCCACACCGTAAACAAAGTCGCTTTCGCCAAAGGTTCGTCTGGAAATGCAAGACGAATCAACTTGTCCATGTGTTTTAAAGTTGTGTACACTTCCAACCATGCTTTGTAACTTCCGTCAATTAATGTGATGTGTTCCGCTATATCAAGCGTATACGTGCTGGCAAAACCGCGACCGTACAAAATCGTACCTCCTCTCTCGTTCTCTTTCAAAAACGCAATAAAATTTTCGATACTTGGTGTCTTGGCAATCTCATCAAACCTATCCCATTTGTCGTTCATCCAAGACTTACGATCATCGTCTTCGTCTTTAAATATTGACTCCAATCTAATAAAATACTGCTTAAATCTAGGAAATAAAATATCTGCTTTTATTTCGTACACACGCTTATCATTATCCTCGTGAATTATCTCATAACAATCAAGAAGCCCAGGCAAAGCTTTTCCTTTCCTTTTAAATATGTCTTTACTTTCAATAAGTCGTATAGGTAAAACTCCATTTATCCATTGTCCCACGCTCGTACTCCTCAAATTATCTGATTACTCATAATCAATGTAATATAGTATAAGCAGCAGCCATGGTCAATGTAACAGTTGTTTGCATCCTTAAGTTTGTTGAGTAGCGAGTGTAATGAGGTTAGGCGACATTGGCAAAGACACAAGAGCAAGAATATTCATATTTATAATCTTGCTCGATGTGCTATTGATTAACACTGTTTTTACTGACGATCCGGATTTAGAGAGACATACCCTCCTTGAGCAAGCATATCAAGGGCAATTTGATATAGAAGTTGTGTATGAGACTCCCTAACAGCTTTACGCTTTTCTACTGGATTATCGTCTGGAATTTCATCAATTTTTCCTAGATCATCCGGATGAACTGCTTCGTTGAAATTACTCGGTAATTGCATTCCTTTACTTTCCAAAAATAATTTCATTAGTTCGCCAAAACCATGCACATTAATCATGAATGTGATGAAATTCTCTGGTTTTACAATAAGTGATATTATAAAACGGTGGATTTCAAATGGTTGATTATCATCACGCATCGATAATGCAGTGAACGCGTCTTTGCCAGTGCTGCTCATCATCGTCATCAGTTGCTCTCTAATTCTTACAGCGAACGGATCCGTTGTATTTGAGAGATAATTGTAGAGTTGTTCTCTTCCAGTCCATTCATTAATATGCTCCCTAAATTGTTCGCTATCTACTATGGAAGATGGCGGCATTCCGAATCTTCCGTTGATTATAGAAAGTAACAAATCAAAACCCATAATCGATTCATTGGATTCAAGTGTTTCTGATTTGAAAAATTTGCAAACTCTTTTGAAAGCCGACTGAACGGTTCTGTGCATGAAAAGATCGAACTTATTGTCAGCTATTACAAGATCAAGAATCATATTGTAAGCTATTCTGGAGCTTTCAGCTATTCCAGCAACGCAGTGATTTAGTCCTTGAGCGATAGTTCCAGCAAGTTTGGCCACAAGAACACATCTATCCACTTTACTTCCCTTAGCTTCCGGCTGAATTTGTCTGTCTATGTAACTCAAAACAGGATCTAGAAAATTTACAACAGAACTACTAAAATAACCGCCATAATTCTCTCTAATTACATTTCTGGGATTAATATACAATGCATGCGCTATTGTATATGTTGCCGAGACAATTCCATCCAGTGTTCCTCTTTCACTAATTACTTCCATAAAATTTGTTCTGTTGGACTCACTAGAAAGATCTGGGATATGCAGAAACAACTCTTCAAACGGACTTACTGGAAACGTGCCGTTGGAGAATTGTTGCATTATATTTCTTTCTTTTATAGCATATAATTCACTAGTTACGCTAGAAATAGCATCAATATCACTGTTGAATCCTTCGGTATTTCCACACAAAACAAAGGAAATCATCTTTCCCCAGAGTCCTAGAAACCTAAATTTAAATGGATCATTTGCAAAATTGAAATATGAATTACTTGGATCTGGAGCTGGTAAAATAGTTTTAACCCTTTCCAAAAAAGCATCAAAAGGCGCTCTTTCAACCATGCTGTATTGCCCAATATCTGCAATGTTGATGGTAGTAGCGTCGTACGGAAAGCCGATATACGAGACTATTTCTCTCTCTCGAGCTTCTTTTCTCAATTGCACTGATAGTTTATCTCTAAGTACTGGAGATATTGCAAATGCTTCATAAGCGTACTGGGAATAGAGAAATGCTAATTCTGCAGGAATACTGGAAGTTGATCTGCCTTTATCTACCGCAAAAATATAGCAAAAGTCGTTATTTGCAGATCCGAATTCACCAGTATTGCGACAAGTGATAGCATCCACAGTAGGGACGGTACTTCTCGGTGATTTATTACGAAAAAAACGTGGATCTCCTGTGAACATACGGTGTGTCAAAGATAATTGCTTGTTTGTATCTAACACATAACCATTAAAATCACCACTATCGGTGAACGTTCTTTCAATAAGATTGAAGTGTGTGCCATTCAGTAAAAATTGTGAAACTATTTCAATAAAATTATTACGTTTTTCAAGTGCAACTCTTACCTTATTGCTAAGTTCTCCTAAATTTAATTTAAAATCATTAGATTTTTTAGTAGAAACGGCAAGTTTTGAAGTAAAAAGGCGAGAACTTTCAGGCTGTTCTAACAGAAAATCAAAATCGAAAATATCTTTGATGGTTAAAGAACAATCCGGAGGAAAATCTTCAAAAAGCCGCAAACTTATCCCATCAAAAAACAAGAAATCTCTAAGAGCGCAAACGTTTATGATAGGTCCGAGACTAAATTGAAGCAGTACGCTGCGTAAACTATCTGGCAATTTTATGCCAGTTGTATGAAAATAAAATTCGCCAAAAGAACAGTCAAAACTACTATCAAACAACGACTTATCGATCGTCTCAAATCGCTTACAAAACTCTTCTCCGTAACCTCTTATTTTCTTAAGTACTTTAGTTAAAAAAGCTTCTCCTTTCAAATTCCTTGCATGATCAATGATAGAGCTATAAAAACAATTTCCACGCGCAGAATAAACGCTGGATATGGCAAAAGGGCTGATAGCAGGATACCTGCTTGGCAAATCTGTTTGTATCAACTTTACTAAACCATCAGCAATATATCTTACAGCTCCGCCTTTGTTGTCACATGCATTAAAAACTATGTCAAAGATGGTGGAGTCAGCGAATGCATTGAGCATACTAAAGACAGCAAGATTTAACGGATGAGCTGCACTCAATGTAGGTATATCGTGAATGACAGAATCTACAACTGCCAGAAAACGAGTAAAAAAGTCTTCACCTGCATCCGGACTATTCAAAAATTCTGCGTCATGCAACTGCTGTGAAAGCAATACTGCTGTCAGAGGAGTTGCTTCGACACGATCGAGAGTTCCAGTAATTTGCTGCAGCTTATCCACTAGAATAGCTTTAGCGATCAAAATAGCATCTCTGGCCTCAGCGAGATCGATTCTTTCAGCGTTCACAGGATCAGCGCAAGCAAGAAGAGTACAAAAAATATAATCATCGTTTAAATTGAGTGATTGCATTCGCACTACCAATTTACTAGCTGCGTTAACCAATTCGTCTACGCTCTCAAGAGAGCGCACTTCACCAAATTTGCACGATAACAAACCGCACGTTAACAAAGCACTAACTGCTATTTTCTTTTTCATGATACATTCCCACTCAATGTTTAAACAAAAATTCATTTTCTAATTCTATTTTTCATCTGAAAAATCAAGATTGTGTTTTGGGTTACATAAATCCACCTCCGTTTATTGGAATCCATGCCTTTTTTGGTTTAAATGATGCATTTTTCTAAACCTTTAGATATTTTACAATGATTATTTTTAAGAAACAACCCCCTTTTTTTGAAGTGCAATAAAATCAATGCACTAACTTAAGGGGGCGTAAATTCGAAATCTAGAAACAGTCATTGTCCTATTTCTTATTGGACGAGGGACGTATATCCTCCTCTAGCCAACATATCAAGTGCAATTAGCTGCATAAATTTGGCATGAGACGTCTTAATTGCATCATTTTTTTCACTCCCATTTGGCATTAGATTAATTTCATCGAAATCGTCTGGATGAACAATTGAGTTAAAATCATGCGGTAAGTTCACACCAGCATTCACCAAATATTGTTTCACTATATCTCTAAAACCGCTGCAGCTAACCATGAAGGGGACAAAATTTTTCGGACTCATAATAAGTGATATAATAGTACGATAAACTTCACATACTTGTCCATAGGTACCTCCACTCAATGCATCGAGAACCCTCATATACATCAATTGTTCCTTAATTCCCGCAGCAAATGAATCTGTTGTATTTGAGAGATAATCGTAGAGCATACGTCCCCTAATCCAATCTTCTGGGGTGTATTGTGTACCAATAATAGCAGATTGCGGCATTCCATATTTACCACCGTTAACCGCGAGCATACAATCGAAACACATTGTTGATTCAACGTATTCTGTGTATTCTCTTCCTCTATCTCTACCAACAAAAAATCTAAAAACTTTATTGAAAGCTGACCGTACTGTTTTGTATACAAAAACATCAAACTTTTTGTCAACAATCGTGTCAAGAAACATACTGTAAGCTATACTAGAGCTTTCAGCTATTCCAGCAACACAGTGATTTAGTCCTTGCGCGATAACTCCAGCAAGTCTAGCTACAAACATACGTCTGTTCATCTTATCCCCAAGAGCTTCCGGCTGCATTTGCTTCCAGATGTAATTTAAAACATGATTAAGTAATTCTACAGTGACAGGTTTATAGTAAGCTACGTCCCCACTTCCAATCTGTGACATCGGGCCTGTGCATAATTTTCTCTCTACTTCATTTAGTGCTTCGGAGCCTGCTGTTGTGACAAATTTTGCAAGCATCATTGAACCACCTTCTTGAGTATGTACAGTATCAGTAATTTGCGAGATGAACTCTCCGAGCGGAGTACCTGAAATATTGCTCAATTCTGTCCTCAGTTGTGTCCTCAGTGTGTTAGAGAACTGTCTTTCATCTAATATTCTTTCATCTAATATTGTACTTCCAGTCAAAACAAAGAGCAATGCCTTTTTCCACAAAATAGAAAACTCAGTGCTAGGTAGATAATAGAATTTGCCCTGGAAAGTATTTTCCTCAAAAAATGAAATTCTAGTATTAGGCAAAGCTGTTTTAAAAGCCGTGAAAGGGTCTGTCTCGAATATTGTGCATCTTTCAATGTCTGGAAGTGTGGCTTCGATTTGGTAACTGATTGTACAAAAACCCAGTATTTTTTCTCGAGCTTCTTTTCTCAATTGCAGAAGTAACACAGTTCTAAGGAATGGAGATATTGCAAGCGCTTCGTAAGCATACTGAGAATAGCGAAACGCTAATCCTGCAAGAACATCTGGAGTTAGCCTGCTTCCGTCTATCGCAAAAATACAACTAAACATAGTATTATCTGATGGTTCACCTATGTCGCAACAAGTGAATAAATCACCTGTGTTGCAACAAGTGACACTTTCTAGTGGTCCATCATGGAAAAAACGCTCATCTCTGATGAACATATTGTGCGCGAAAAATAGTGGCTGATCAAGCTCAAGAAACCCCCAATCATCAAAATTTTCACAAATATTAATGAATGCTCTTCTAATAATATCGAAATGCACACCACTCAGCAAAAATTGCGAAACTACTTCAACAAGATCATTTCGTTTTTTTAGCGCAGCTTTTACCCCATCTCCCCATCTTTCTAAACTTGAGTAAAAATTATTATATTCTTGGGGGGAAACAACTACTTTCGGAGCAAAAGATGGAGAACTTTCAGACCGTTCTGACATAAGATTAAATTCGAAAATACTCTCGATAGTACCACTATAATCATTAAGAGAATCATCAAAAAATCGCAAACTCATATCACTATGATACAAAAAATCTCGAAGAGCGCAAACATTGATGATAGGGCCGAGACTAAATTGAAGCAGTAGGTTGCGTAAATTATCTGAAAGTCTTTCCCCCATTTTTCTAAAATAAAAATCACCAAAAGAATCGTCAAAGCTGCTGTCAAGTATTTGTCGATCTTCTGGCGCCAGTTGTGCCAATTTTGTGCAAAATGTTTCTCCGTAGCTTTTTGCTACACTAAGTACATTAGCTGGAAAATCCCCTCCTCTTTCCAATGCCTTATCAACGACAAATCCATAAAAAGAACTCCCACGTGCAGAATAAATACCGGATATGGCGAAATTGCTAATCCCAAGATGTGCGTTTGGCAAATCTACTTGTATTGCTCTTGTCAAACCAGTTATAATCTCCGCTATACATTCAGAATTCCTATTTTCCCCAGGAATTTTATTCCAAACGACTAGATCAGTGAATGCGCGAATCATATCAAAAACGACAATACTCAACGACGGCACATCCGTATGAATGATAGATATAATAGATAAAAGGAATCTGCGACCATCTAAACCATTTGGAACACCGTGCGGATATGCAATAGAAGAAAGCCTGACAAAAGCTTCGTCTTCACGGCTTGCAAATTCCATACGTTTAAGTTCATTCAAGAGTGATACTGCTGTCATAACACTTGTCTCGACACGATCTGGCTGTAACAGCACTTGCGCTGGTGCTACTGGTGCTGGTGCTACTACTGGTGCTCCTCGTCGCACTGGTGCTACTGGTGCTGCTGCTACTGCTGCTACTACTGGTGCTACTGCTGCTACTACTGGTGCTGCTGCTGCTACTACTGGTGGCAATTGCACTGGAGTACGCTCCACCAAACCCAGAGCATCAACAACACTATTTCTCGCGTTACTAATACCGAATCTTTGAATGGTTTGCCGCAGTATTTCGTTAAGCCCCCCACAATCCAAACCACGAATTTGCATTTGTGGAATCAATATATCTATTGCCTCTCTTAGCTGATTTGCATTTGCATTTCTTAACCGATTTGCATCAAGATTGAGAGAATGCACTTCGCAAAAGTTGCACAATGATAAACCACACACTAACAAAGCATTAACTGCTATTTTCTTTTTCATAATATATTCCCATTCTATGTTTAAATAAAAAATGTTTTTACTATTTTACGCCACTACAATACCACAACCACTAAAACAAATTGTAAGTTACATGAACAGACAAAACATGTTGTCCAACTTTTAGTTCACACTTTCTCGGAGAAAGGTCGTCATCACCAGGAATGCCACCTTGAAACACAATGGCAGAAGCCAGCATTTTATCAGATGTCCATCCTATCTTTGAAGGGAATTTATGTTTATATTCCACTGCTAAAGATGCACGATTGTTTATAACTTTTCCTAATCCAAATCCGATATTAAACCTGTTATTTCTTTTTTTATAATGCATATTCATTTGCTGCAAGGCAACCAATCGAGGAGCAATTAGTCCTACGAAAAATGGGTGATTTTCGCTGAATTCGTAATTAAATTTTATATTTCCACTGGAAAAACCACCCAATAGATAGATCTTACAGCCGTTTTCAAATGTTTTTCCGAATTTTAAAATTAAAGAAAGCTCGAAACCGTTGCGAACCACAAGAGACGTCAACTCAGTGCCGATATTTTGATGTATATCAAATTCATTTGCCTTTTCATCTAAAAAGGAACGCTTATACTCAGTGTTAGGGAGACTGACTCCTAGCTCTGCAGCACAAAAAAAAGCTTTCCCACAGGAAACTCCAACAAACAGATCACACCCAACTTTTTTAATTCCACTTTCTTTGTGTGAAATACCACCTTCTTTATTAGTACAATTACCCTGATTTTTTTGAAAATACAATGAGTAATTCAACGAAGAGCTAGAGACATTCCCCCCTAAACCAATATAAACTTTTGTATCTTTTTTATCATAATTCTCTTTCTCCGATTGTTTTTCTGCAAAAACATCTGTCCAAGAAAGCATAAAGGCAACCAACACAGAAACCTTTTTCATAGATCCCCCATAAATAATAAACATATAAACATAACAACACGTACGATTACCGTAGCATAATTAAAGCTATAGAGCAATGAGATTTATGATGATTTGTTATTATTGTCGGCCTCATTAGGAAATTTTATTTTTTTATTAAAGATTGGATGGTTGCAAATAATTGCATGATACAACCAATGATGATACCTAATGTCTTTTTATAGAATGTGGATTTTTGCTGAAAAATGATTGTTTGATCTTATGTATGCGATTTTAATGTTTTATTAAAAGTTTAATTTTGTTAAAATTTATGTTTTTATTCTCCTTTAATTTGGGTGATATTTTTTTTAATCCTTGCGTATCTTGTAATAACTTTTAAAAAAATAATGCGCTTTTTCTAAAATGCAATAAAAACAGAGCATTAACTTAGCTTTTATTGTGAATATTATTATAAAAATTGTCATTTTATTGCGTTGCAGAACCATTGTAACGAAGAAATATGTTTCAATTAATTGATTGTTCATAATAGTTAGGTTAGACTGATCTATGTAGGGCGTGTGAATTCGTAAGCTTTTATCTCGGTGGCCTACTTACATAAAGGGAGCTGTCTCTGCGCGGATCGTGGTTCGTGTATATGGCGCCCACCTTGGATCTGGCCATCCGCGGATCCATGTTGCTACGGTTCTCAGGCTCTATTTTTTCTTGACTTTTTTACATTAATTGTGGTATGATAGTTTAGGGTGTTTGGGTATTTTATGAAAATTGTTTCGGAAGATGGTATTGATCTGCTTAAGCATAAATCAGAGCTAATAAGTCTGTTGAAGCATTATGCTAACACTTTCTTAATAGTTTTTGCTACATAATAATGAATGTTTAACTTTTGGAGCGGAAATGTTGTCTAAGAT
>JAISZX010000125.1 GCA_031284365.1 Holosporaceae bacterium | reverse complement strand
AAGCTTTTCTAATTTAACCTTTGTCAGGTTACCAACTACTAAGGTTGTAGGCTCAAGAGGGTGTGTCCTGTCGTAGGTAAATAACTGACCTGTCGAGCTTAATATTCTATATTGTTGTTCTTTCTGCAAAAAAGTGGGGAAGTGAGTAATGAAATTATTTCTAACATTTATCTGCATCATACCTTCCGAGCATTTATTAAGCATTTCGCTATAAGTTCTCGCTGGAAGAGGTAGTTTTTTCATTGTACTTTACCTTCATCTCTGTTCATTATCATCGCTTTTAAAACGGTTCGACCTTCTAATCCTATCTGACCATTATAATTTTTTAGAATGGTTTCATAAGAAAGCTCTGAATCAACGGACTGCGATAATAAGTGGTGGTATCCAGAATTTGTCACTTCAAGTAAAAACACCTCACGAGTTAAAACACCTAAGTTCTCACCGAATGTCTCAATATCCGGACGGATAATATTTATTGCTTCTCTTGACCGTAGGACTTTCCACATGCAGGATTTTGGAACCTCTTGCAGTACTACTGGGGAATGAGTTGCAATTATTGCTACACCATTGCGTGCATCGAGTAAGTCGCTTAATGTTCGTAAAAAAGCAGAGAGCAAAGGTGGATGCAGATGAACCTCTGGTTCATCGAATAAAACTAATGACTTTTCGCCAACGACATCTACTAATCTTGTGATAGTAAATAAAACAATTGCATGTCCAGAGCTCATTCGAAGCAGATATTTCTGGATATTGTCATAAAACAATTTAGTGAATTTATCATCGTCCACTTGAATCTGTGGTTCATTACGTCTTAACTCTTCATATTTAGAAATGAGGCTGATGAGTTCCATATTTGAAAAGTTTTCATCACTACTTAGTTTTTTGATAGCTTCAAGCCAGAGTTGTCTTTTTCTATCTACTCTCATACAACCAATAAATGCTGAAATGAATTCTAAGCGGAGATCGCCTAGTGATTTTAAACTATTGCTGGCAGCATTCTTGAGTCCAATATAAAAGTATTGTGTACCTTTTGCTGGGTCAGGTTGTTCTTTAGGAGGAGTAAAAGGATCAAATGCACTAAACGAAACTGAAACAAGCGATCGAAAATATCCCTTTGGGATTCTTGACTCGATAAGTCTATTATTTTCAGAGAAAAAATATTCATTGTTTTCTGGGTTGGTGATTGCACCAATCATTCCATTCAAAATTGTTGTTTTACCACACCCATTCCGCCCGATAAAAGCATGAATGTTCGTGCTGGGCATAGAATTAACCGTCACCTCAAAAGGTATAGTTAAATCACTGAATCCGGGAGCACTTTTTCTATTAAATGAAAAGTGGAAATCTGACAATTCTGGCAAACCATTTAACACACGTGCGAACTGTCCATGAATTTCTGAAAGAGTTACCCCTCTAAGTAATGAGGTGTTAAGGACGCTTTCATTTTCAATGTCGGCTAATCGATTTGGCCATACTACTAAATCCTGAATAGCTTTAAGAAGGTTATGTTTAAAACCATCGCTTAATTTGCTGAGATTAACATAGTAGTCAATGCTTTCACCTAAGGAAAAAAACATTTCAGGGAGTTGACTGAATTTTTTATCTATTAATGAATAAGTGCTTACTTCTTCTTTTTGACCTACAAAACCAATTTTAACATTTCCGATATCGCATTTTTCACCATGCTCATCAAAGACAGTAAGATAAAACATTGTAACAAAGGAATAGTCATTCCAACCATCTGCTCGTAGGAATGCCTTATTTTTTTCTACTGCAGGAATATACCCGCCTCTTTCAATAACACTAAACTCCAACATATAGTAACCCTTAATTTTATTAAAATAACCGCAATTTATTTGGCGGCAACACAGGATCTCTCTTTTAAGTTACTCTCTATTACATACGTTTTCCATCTAAAAATTAGTAGTATTGAACTTAACGGGGCATCGTATTGTAGTTTTCCATATTTAGCTTTCTGCTTCCTTTTGGATAACCCACTGTTATTCATGTTGCATGGTGCACTGTTTATACCAACGATATAGTCTATTAATGCATATATAGTATCGCCGAACGATTAGCTCTTCAGGCTTCTGAAGAAGCGTTTCAAGTACTAATAAGCCGATAGATAGCCACGGACTTCGTAGCCATTTTTCATAAGTGTTAACTTCCGCTCCTCGCTCATAACAGACATTCACTACAGTTATGGCGGAAAGGTATGCATGCTGGGTGTGGGGAAGTCGTGAAAGAAAAGAAGTCAGCTGCGTCGTTTGACATCACTGCTATCTTCTTACTGGTTATGCAGGTCGTAGTGGGTGGCACACAAAGCTTTGCACTGGATTGCGAGGCTTTGTGCTTCTCTGGAGTGCGACAGGTTTGATGACAAAAAATTAGCGCAAGAAGACAAAAATCACCTTGCGCTAATGCTCTGTTACAGGTCACTAATACCATCTAAGTAGTTGATTCATAGTGACTGCATATGTTGTGTTTTACAGTATTATGTAGTCTGTTTTTTATGCAAAATCTAATTTAATATATTGATATTTATATCATTTTACGTTTCTCGTTCAGCTTTTTTATACTAAGTTGGCATTATAAAAAAGCATTGCTTATCAATTTGTTGCAACGAACAGGTCACTATCAGTCAAAATAAAATCATTATTTGATTTCAATTTTGTCCCACTCCCTGCCTCTGTCATCACGATACTGTGATGCCATGGTGTCCGACTTATGCCCGAGAAGATGTTGAGCAAACTTATCGCTTATCTGCTTCTCATAGAGTCTTGCAGACAAACTGCGCAACTCGTGAAAGGTAGGCGGATCCCCTTCGAAGGAAAGACCTGATGCTTTTCGTGCGCGCATAAAATACCTTGATACTGTGCCGGATGAAAGCGGTTCGCGACGAGTAGATGCAATTATGGTTTCTCCGCCAAGAATCTCTTTGCATTTATCAAGTGTTTCCTTCATTGATATTCCGAGAGCATCAATATGCAATGCTGTTGGGATGGCAATTTTTACGCCTGTTTTGCTTTGCTCGACATAAAGATATCCATCTACGATATCAGACCACTTCATTTCGCATAAATCACCAACTCGTTGCCCGGTAACAACAGCCAGTTCCATTGCAAGTCTGAGCCAACATGGTGATGATTCTGCTGCTTGATAAATTTTCAGGTATTCGTCAGCCGTAAGTCTTGATCTCCTTACCTCTGATTTTGCTGCGCGAGTGGCAGCGACATGGTTTGTTGTTATATGGCCTTCAGCTATTGCCTCTCGGAATGCATCGCTCAGTGTTGATCTGATTAACTTGGCTGACGCCGCCTTGCCCTCGTCTATGTATCCATTGAGCATTGCCGCAATTTCTTTTGTGGTGATGTCTTCAAGTGGAGCATCAGGCAGACCCCTCCTTATTGCTTTAATTTTGCTCATGTAATTTATGAGTGTCTTCTGCTTGATTCCTCTGCTGGCCAGGATTTTTTCGTAGCGATCAAGCCATGAATGTAACGTAACGGAATTATCACTGTTGATTCTCGCTGTCAGAGGCTTGTGTTTGTGTCCTGAAAATAACTCAATGTTGGCCTGTATAGCTTCAGTGATTGCGATTCGCCTGTCTCTGCCTAATCCAAACTCTTTACCCGTCCTTGGGTCCCTGTAGCAGTAATATCCATTGTTTCTTATATAAAGGTTAGGGGGTAAATCCCGGCGCTCATGACTTCGCCTTCTTCCCATTTCTGATCCTC
>JAISZX010000050.1 GCA_031284365.1 Holosporaceae bacterium | reverse complement strand
CATATGATGCTCGATTTCGCGCTGCATTTCCACATTAATCAGCTCTCCGTTCTCGGTTTTTGCTGTGATATCAAGGCGAACGCCTTTCTGCCCCACATAGTCCGGCGACAATTCCGAATTGATAATTTCCACACTCGTTATGGGACTTTCGGACTTTATGGCACAATTCAGGAAGTGAATCAGCAGACGTGAGTGTCTAGGATCACCCAGAATTATTTTAAACATTATGTCGCCGGTCGCTGCCGCTCTGATGCTATTGTTCATTTTTTGATCTCGCATAAACACTAAGACTAACCAGTAGTATAGCATGTCTTTTTGCAAAAATCAAGATTTATCTTCAAACAATCAGCTCGGCAAGCTCTCATTGACAGGCACATTCTCGTCAAATAATCCGGATTTTGGTGTGAAAATTACACTAGCAGTAAACAACCCATTTGATCCGGATTTTAATTTTATTGGCAAAACATAAAATCCAAATAGTCTTTTGGCATTAGCAGTACTAACATATACTCTGTCATAATATTTAAGCCCGAACGATGTCCAAAAACTTAGATATATTATAACTTTTTCTTCATCTTTGTTTATTTTTAATTCTGGATGTATTGAATTACAATTTACAATCCGTCCTATTGTATAATAGGTGTTGGATATGCATGGAGAATCATAATGATTCGGCCAACATTGTATTTTATCAATTGAATCTGTGTACTCGTACAAACTGCCCTGCTCAGTCCAAACAACTTTCGCAGTGTTGTTACCAAATCCCTTTACGTATAAAATTACCATTACAAAAATCATGCCGCGAGGGTAGCAATCACCTATTGGGAGCATTTCTATTCCACGAAAATAAGGCAAACTCACAGTGTGTGCTATGCGTCTGATATCGTTCGAAGTTATTTTTTTATTCTCCCTTTTCGCAGAAATATTTTGAAACATATTCACTGCACAATGAACGCAAAATTCAACTTTGTTTCTGATGTGTTTCTCCTTTGACAAATCGTGCAGATAATAAACAACCGCGATTAATATCGGTATGACAACGGCAAATTCGATAAAAATCGCTCCTATTCGAGCTCGTCTAAGAGCCCTGCCCCCCCCCCGTTGCATTACCGTCACAATTTTAGACAACATTTACGCTCCAATGGTTGATATTCTCGATTATTAAGCTGAGATTGTTAAGAAAACGTTAATGCATTATGCTTTTATATCACAGTAGGGATTTACTTCGGTGTAATTTGTTGTTAAAAAAATAATGGTTGTTGGAGAAATATAATGAAGATTTACGGTTACGGAAAGCAAAGCGTTTCTGCAGACGATATTAAAATTGTTACGGATGTACTGAATTCTGATTTTCTCTCTCAAGGACCAAAAGTTGGTGAATTTGAAGAGGCTCTCTGCGCCTATACTGGAGCAAAGTACTGCATCGCAGTTTCCAGCGCCACAGCGGCTTTACATATCGCAATGGCAACGTTTGATATATCGGATGGCGACGAAGTTATTACAACCTCAAACACGTTCGCAGCTTCAGCTAATTGTGTGAGATACGTAGGAGGAACCGTAAAGTTCGCCGATATAGATTTTGAAACAGCCAACATAAATCCAGATGAAATAAAAAAGCAGATCACAAATAGAACCAAAGCAATAATTCCAGTTCACTTTGCAGGACAATCCTGCGATATGGAAGCTATACATGACATAGCAAAAGAAAAAGGGCTTTACGTCATTGAAGATGCCGCACATGCAATCGGATCTAATTACAAAGGTATGAAAATAGGATCATGCAAATATTCTGATATGGCCATATTTTCGTTCCACCCGGTAAAAAATATAACTACCGGAGAAGGTGGTGCCATAATGACTAATAGCAAAGATCTGCATAAAAAATTGTTACTCTTGCGGGCACATGGTATTGAAAGAGATTCCGAACTATATGACGCACATGGAAAATGGTATTACGAGATTAATTCGCTTGGATTCAATTATCGCATAACTGAAATACAAGCGGCGCTTGGAATATCTCAGCTAAAAAGAATCGAGGATTTTAAAGCGAAACGTAAGCATATAATTTCTTTGTATAAAAAAATATTTGCTAATGATACAAGGATTTCCTTTTTGAAGGAAAGAGATTTTTCTGATATGTGTTTTCACATTTGTCCAATTTTGATAGATTTCGAAAATTTGGGGATAGACAAGAAAAAGTTTTTTAATGATCTTTTTGATGCTGGATTGCGCCTACAGGTTCATATATACCGGTTCACCTGCATCCTTATTATAGAAGGCTTGGGTTTTCACTTGGTGACTATCCAATAACAGAAAAATATTACGCTCAAACGATTTCTCTACCTTTATACTATGATTTATCCGACGAAGATGTTGAGTATATTGTAAAAATTTTTTTAAAAGTGTTGGATAAGCATTGTTAGGAAAAATCCGCTAATTTTCCGCGTTTTTTCTGAAACATATACCAAGATCTTTGTATGATGAGACGCATTTTTCGTCTTTAAAATCTCGTTACTCGATTGAAAAAGATCCGACTGGTGGTAAGCATCAATTAAACCGACATCCAAGAAAAATGCTTAATATCCAAAACGCCGTCAGAGGTTTATTTCCGGTGTAACGTTACTCAACTAAAAGACATACTTCTCGCTGCACTTTGTCTCATTCCTGTAATTGCGCGGCCTTCCTTATCGACGAAGATCGGCGCCTCTCACAAGTGATATAATTGCTTCAATTTCTGAGACTGCTTCAATTTCTGAGACTGCTCCAATTTCTGAGTCTGCTTCAATTTCTGAGTCTGCTTCAATTTCTGAGACTGCTTCAATTTCTGAGACTGCTCCAATTTCTGAGACTGCTCCAATTTCTGAGACTGCTCCAATTTCTGAGACTGCTCCAATTTCTGAGACTGCTTCAATTTCTGAGACTGCTCCAATTTCTGAGACTGCTCCAATTTCTGAATCTGCTCCAATTTCTGAGTCTGAGGAGCTTTCAGTGACTCCTTCAACAAATCTTCTATACTCGCTAATTGGGGTCAAAAGACGTATCATCATTTCACAATCAGACAACATGCCATCTCCCAAGAAACAATCGACGTTACGCAATATACTACTACCTCCATACATGAGCATCAATGCGCGTTTACGATATTCTTCGACAGTAAAATTTATATCTAAACCATAATCGAATCTGCGATTCCACAGCATTTTCACATCATTTTCATTAAAATTGATAAGTCTAGATCGTATGGCGTACCTGTAGAACCGTACTATAGCTTGCTCACAGGAGCTATTCTCAATGAAATCTCCTTTGGTAGCAGCTCCAAAGAAACGCAACATCATTTTCTCGTATATCTTTGTAGCTATTTTTTTGTCCAAAGCATAAGCAACGAGACATTTTGCTCTAGACGGAGTTAAATTTTTTAGAAGTTTACGTAAAAAACCAGCCTCACGAAACTTTTTCCCCTGATGTACCGACGATACCAAAGTATCCAAAAACAATGATTCTCCAGTGTTTGCACGTTTAAACGGACTCGTATCCATAGCAGAAACCGAAAAGAACGCGCAAGCAACATGTATACATACAAACAACTTCTTCATGACTCCCCACAACACTAACAACAATGCTTCATCGTATAACAAAAAAAGACGTGACAGTCAAACGTATAATTCACTCAATAATATTGTTGCATTTCACTATTGATATCGTAAATACCTCAATTTAAACAAAACTTCTCTGGTTTACTAAATTTCGGCATTTACATAAAATCTTTCACTGTCTCTTAATCACATGTACTAGGAAATCGCTCATCATATAGACAATGCTTTTTCCACAAAAACTCTTGTTGGTACTCCAGCCCACTCTAAAAACTCTAAACCAGACATCGTTTCTTCTGTTGGCCATCCCCTTGACTTTAGATCTTTAAAATGGTAAAGCGCATCAATCATCGAGATTTCACTTTTTCCCTCTAGAAAACTTCTAAGACAAAACGGACTCTTGAGAAGTCTTACTTTAAAACCTGCATATTCAACAGTAATACAACCTACCACCGTAGAATATATGAATACTCTTCTTCCTTGGTCTGCATTCAAATCGTCAATAGGAAAAAATTCGGAAAACATAATTATAAAATTATATAGCTGTTCAATAGTTTGCAATATTTCCGGCACTACGTTAACAGCTGCCCGATAAGTCGATTCATTTAATACAAACGGACAAAGCGCTACTGTCTGTTCACGCATTTGCGTGAGGATTGTCTCTAATGTTGTATATGGTGTCATCACTTTTGTACTCAGCTGTTGCAATTTTGGTAGTCTCCCAATCTCATCAATGACAGCTCTAACAGCATTGCGTATATCATTAAATCCAAAACACCATCCCATAAAGAAGACTCGAAACAAATTTAAACCTATCGAACCACAAACCGATTCCAAAACTGAATCTGGCCTACCTCCGCCAAAACTATCATATTTGGTCAGCAGTGTGTAGTCTATCATTCTAAACCTATTAACATCATCGACCCAAGAAATAGCTGCATCGATATAGTTTTCTAGTGCCCGAGTTCCGCGACCAGCATCTATTTCACAAAGACATTTTTTTGATATTTGACGAAGGTATTTCATCACAATATCATTTCGTTCGTCCTCAGAACGGCATGCCAGGGAAATAAAATTTCTTACCTCATACAAATCAAATTTCTCTACATTAAGATACGAGAAAACTTCTAACAAAAACTCGTTTTCGCCTTCGTAGACATTTCTTTTGAGATCATCTAGAGTACTAATCACAGAATTGATCCCGCTCTCCCGTACCACTAAAAAAGAAAGAATAGCATTCTTTACTGCCCTGTTTTCCGCGGCACGAATTATCTCTTTCTTTGCCAGACATTGTCTCAAAAAGGATTCATCATCCGCATTTTCAGGCGCATTTTCATTTTTCTTAATACGTGGCCCTGTCTTTTTTACCTGAGAATTTGGAAGATTCGGTTTCACTGACTCAACAACGAGTATTTCGGGAGGCAACTTTTGGGTATGCGGCTTTTGCGCCGTTTTTTTCTCTTTTTTAATATTATATCGCAGCTTTCTAATTGTATCATAAGCTTTATTTATATCCACCTTAAGGATCGTCGCATCAGGTTTAGAATTCCCTCTCAGTTCAGCCAACTCACACCTTAATGCATAAATTTCTCTATAAAGACTTTCCAGACGATCTTGCCCTGCTTGTATTTCCGCAGGCTGCAACTGCGGTGATATAGGTATTGCTGAAGGCAGCTCTGCTGTGCGGAAACCTCTAGAAAATTTGATTGAAAGTTCATCCGTTCCAAGACTGTACATGGTTGCTGCAGCTGGTTTCATTAATTCTGCAATTATAGGCTCTAAACATGGAGAGTGAAAAGGAAAGAAAAGAAAAGGGTCTACGCCTCTGCCACTATAAAAAAGTATCGGAACTGGAACACGAAAAGCAATTCCGAGTGTCCATATATTAACAACAAATTGTCTATTTTTGTGCAAAAATACGCCATATACAATTTCATTTGATTCTGTTACTAAATGACGTAATGCTAATGCTGCGAATACTGCCGCATTCGTTTTATTGCCTGGATCTCGTATGACCATGCGCAGTTCATTTTGTAATTGCTGTTTTGTTCTGGCAAGTCCAACCAAGTCAATTGCTTTCGTACCAAAATGCGCCTCACAGCTATTTCTTAACACTTCATTAAGTGATGAGTAATATCTTTCATCATTACACCCAAAACAAATGACTCTTACAGCTTCCTCTATGAACCAAAAATGCTTTACAATTGCGTGGATTATATCACGATCTGGCAAAAGTTGCACCAATTTTTCTGGCAACTGACCAGGTACTTGATTTAACAAATCAGAGGCACACAATAATCCTGTGACCTCGCCGTCCTCTAGTGCCGAACGCAGAAGATCATACTCTCCAGAACATCTCCCCAATAAACTTAGAGCTAATTTAGCGCTGCTAGTTATTCTTGCGTTTATTTCAGCCACTGTTCGTTGAAGTAGTTGGAAACTACCTTCCTTCATTAACGCTATCGGACTGAAAATCGGCTCCTGATCTTTCTTCATTGCCATCGCAGACGAGCAGATCGACAATGTTATACACATATAAAAAAAATTCTTTTTATACATAATAGTTATCCCCATTTTTTAAGACTGTTTAATTTTAGTTACAAAATCTTACAAATGCAATATGATAATTATTATCAATGGTATAGAATTTATTGAAAATGTTATTTTGTGATTTTTTTGTAAGTGTGAACAAGGAAAATAATATTTTTATAATTAATCGTAGACAGCAACATGAATGAACATACGTTTTAGATTTTGGTCACATAATTACCCAAGAAAATTACAAACGCTATTTTTCAACAAATGTTCTTACCCACCGCTTATTTTTACAATCCAAAAAAAAATCTACCTTATTTGCACTTTTGAGCAATAGCTTATCATGCCTATTCCATCTGAAGAAGTCGTCTTCAGCTTGAAAAACAACAAACCTTGATTCTTCCATTTCCACCATCGGCGAGCTTACAAAATTTTCTGAAAAACAGATTTTTTTGATATTTTTGTCTTTATCAACAAAAATGGCTTCAAGATTTACTGTTCTGCAGCACAGTTTTGAACTCAACAACAGTACTTTTTCGTCTACATTTTTTGTGAACACAACATATATATCTGGAATTTCAATGATTGTTCGATCTGATATCCCACATGTTTTTAAATACAAAGACATCGCTATCGCTGGCGAAAACGAACTTTTTGCTATAGATTAAAGTGTGCGTTTTATATAAAATTCTTGACATTGGGTGACATACAAAAGGAAAAATTTCAGATACGCAGATTCGAGCAAATTACATACAGCAAGTCGATCCCCGTAATTATCGTCTAAAATGCCGCAAGTTTTTAATATGTCAAGTTCTTCAAAAAATCATTCTGAGAATATTTAAATTTTTAAATAATCTTAGTTGGAGCATTTTTCATTATTAACAACAAATCTTTGTGCACTTTCACGCATTTCATGAATGAATTCAGCACATTTGGGCCACTGTTATCGAGCATTTTTTTGTCATATACCGAAAATATTTTTTTGCATTAATTCTTCCGATATTCCTTCTTCAGAGCCCTGTTGCAATAAATTAATTAACTGAACGTAAATTTCGTGTGCCGTGCAGTCCTTTCCTCGCTCAAACGAATTATCATCTGAACAAGCAACCATCAATAATAATACAAAAGTAAATTTCATGATTTTTCCACGATCAATCCAACTGCTTCATGTAAAATTTCCTATATCTTATTCTCAAATCAATCATATTGATCAATAATCTAAATTGTTTAAATTATTTCCGCCCTTACGATAAAAAGATATATTTTCTGCTGTTTTTTTTAGTGAATATTTAATAATATTGTTTTATGCTTATTGTTTTAGAGAGGTAGGAGGAATAGAATGAGAAACGTGTTCTTATTTTCGATAGCGCTGTTAAATTTTAGTGTTTTTGCAACATTAGAAGTGAGAACAGCTGTTGAGCTTTTGCATACACATGGCTTATACAATCATGCACAGGGCTTATCCAATAATGATTTAATTGTATTGAAATGGAGTGATGGTAAATTATCAGCATGTACATTAGAAACTATCAGAATATCTGGTAGCATCCAGAACTTACACACAGGAAATCAGGTTGCATTTTACAATGGTTGCGGCATCTGCGGATTCCCAGCTTCGTTGGTATATGACAATACTGTTAGAGCTATGCAAGGTTTATTTGCACAAAATAATGGAGGCAATTCAAATATTGGTGTATTTCTACAAAATGTTGATGGATACGATGTCAACATTGGAGTAAGAGAAATCGCAGACAAACTTGCCGTATTAGGTGTGGATGTTGGGATAAGCGAAGAAGCAGAAATAGTCGATATAATGCTCGATCAATTACACATACCACATTGGCATGATTAATTGTTTGTATAGTTTAGACTTTTTTAAGTCGTATGGAAGTTCAGTATCATATTGAGCTTCCTTTTCTAAATTTGCACTTCACAGTAAACAAAAGTACTTTTTCTCTATTTTTACCAATAACTTCTTACGCACATTCCGTGCTGAATTCAGTTGTAGTATTGAGTTTCAGAATAACAGTGGTAGAATCTAAACAATGTGTGGAGCCGTCAATATGAATAAGGTTTTAATTTTCGAATTTGTCATTGTGTTCTTTTTTGGTTGGTGCACAGGAGATATGTTGCGTAACATTATGAAAACTATACACTCTCGTAAAAATGTGGACAAACCAGCCTCATTACAAAGCAAGCAGATTTCACGCAGCTGCAACATTGCAGACCCACATATTCTTAACACAATGAAATATTTCATTTTATCAAACGACGAGAATGGCATATGCGCATGCTCAGCGACGTCTCTACAAGACGCTGACCCAAAGGGACTTGCCTAAGGAAAAAAACGGCACACGATAAAGGACTGCACAACGTAACCATCGAGACCGAAAAAAAATTGTGTGAAGCCCATTTACCTCACGCTTCTCATCTAGCGTTAGCTTTTTCTTCATCATAAATACCTCCATCTATGCAAACCTTCTTAAATTTACAAAATTTCTGACTTTACACAATTTTTTTTGATCTCATCTGCTCACATCTAACAAGCTCCCGGTTTCGCCGGGTAAGGTGCTCCCCAAAATTTAGACCACATATAGAGTTCTGAATTGTTAATATAGGTGGAATAAGAGGAGGCAAGTATGAGTAGTCATTATAGCGCAGCATTTAAAGCAAAGGTTGTATT
>JAISZX010000048.1 GCA_031284365.1 Holosporaceae bacterium | reverse complement strand
TGCATTACTCTTGGCGTCATTATTGCCACTATATACCTTCTTATACCTATGAAGATAAGACGAATACTTCCTTAAAAAGCCGTTTTTTCTATGCTTATTAAAATTTATGAAACGGCCGTAGTACAATGGTGCAGCAGCATTGTGCGAAAAAGCGGTTAATGCTATAATTTTTAGCAGTTCTGAGGAAAAAGTGAGTGTAATGTTATTTTTGCGTTATAAACAATTTGTTGAACAGTGTGTGGATCCTGAATTTAGAGGGTTTGTGTCTATCGAACCTCCCAAAGAAGCGTCTTTCGGAGATTTTACTACGAATATCGCGATGATTTTATCGAAAATGCTTAGGCGCAATCCAATGGAAATTGCTGAAGAGATATGCGGTAAACTCAGAGAAAATGATCAGATAGAAAAAGTTGAGGTAAAAAAGCCCGGCTTCATAAATTTATTTATCCCGGATCGTGTTTTTATCGATCACATTCCGACTATCCTCGATAAAAATTTCGGGAAGTCTGATATCGGAAAGGGAAAATCAATCAACGTTGAGTATGTATCAGCAAATCCAACCGGACCTATTCACGCAGGGCACGTGCGTGGCGCTGTTTCTGGCGACGTGTTGGCTCGACTGCTGGATTTCGTCGGGTATCGAGTTACAAAAGAATTTTACATTAATGACGCAGGTCGACAGGTGGAAATTCTCGCACGATCCTTATATTACAGATACTTGGAGCAGCTTGGCGCAGCAGAAAGCGGTTTTCCAGATAACTGCTACCCCGGCGAATACCTTGTGGATACAGCAAAAAAAATCGTTGGGAAAATTGGAGATAAATTTGTGTCCAAGAGTGAATCAGAGTGGTTGGATTTTTTTAAAGAATTTGCCATGTCTGACATAATGGCCGACATAAAAGAAGATTTGGGTGCGCTAGGCGTCCACCACGATGTATTTTCATCGGAAAAAAAGTTAATTCAGGATGGCGCCGTGAATCGCATTCTGAATTTGCTGAAAGAAAAAGGGCTGGTATATCAGGGCGTCCTACCTCGTCCCAAGAGCGGAGATGCTGACGACTGGGAGGAAAGAGAACAGTTACTTTTCAAATCGACGTTGTTTGGAGATGATTCCGATCGTCCTCTGCAAAAATCCGATGGATCCTGGACTTACTTTGCGTCGGACATCGCCTACCACGCTGATAAAATTAACAGGGGCTTCGGTGAGATGATCGATTTCTGGGGAGCTGATCACGGCGGCTACGTAAAACGCATGCAGGCTGCTGTGTCCGCGTTGTCCGATGGCAAAATACGCCTGGATGTGAAACTTGTTCAGCTGGTGCGTCTTTTGGAAAATGGTCGTGAAGCGAAAATGTCCAAAAGGGCGGGAACCTTTGTTACAGCTCGGGACATCATTGAAAAAGTCGGAAAAGACGTTGTGCGTTTCATCATGCTAACGCGTCGCGATGATGTATCACTGGATTTCGATTTTCAAAAAGTAGTTGACCAAAGTCGAGATAATCCGGTTTTTTATGTGCAATACGCCTATGCAAGAAGTCATTCGGTTATAAGATTGTTTCAAAAGACATTCCCAGACGCTGATGTTTCGAATATCGACAACTCATATCTGTGGCTACTAGGCGATAGCGATATACAATTAGCCAAAATTTTGGCAGATTGGCCGCGGCAGGTGATAATGGCGGCGCAAAAGCACGAACCGCACAGGATAGCTTTCTTTTTATCTGAAATTGCAGCTGTTTTTCATTCTTTTTGGAATCAAGGAAAGGACAATGCTTTACTACGTTTTGTTCTTCCTGATAATTACGAAAAGACATGCGCTAGAATTGTGCTGCTAAAAGCCATGCAGAATGTAATTGAATCGGCTTTTGATATAATCGGAGTTACGCCAATTGAGGAATTGAGATAATGTGCCCATTTCTTGATGATGAGGATGAAGATTTAGTGATGGAGGAGTTGAAGTCTGCCAATGGTGGTAGTTGCAGCCTTCGTTCACAATTCTTCAAGAACGATAAAAAATTCTTTTTTATAGGAGGAGGTGCTTCAATTGTTGCATTTTGCGTAGTTGCATACATTATGTATTCTAGTTCAACTCCTGTGAATCTTGACGAATTGCCGGTAATTGGCGCAGATGACACTCCGCTCAAGGTGAAACCAGAAACGAATGAACAGGTTAGGCATCAGGACAAGATAATATATGATAATATTTCTGGAGATAAACGTAAAATAGAAGAAAAAATAGCTCAACCTGCGGAAGAGATTTTATCTATTCCGGAAATTGAAAGCGGAGAATCACTATCCGATGAAGAAAAAAAGAACATTATTCAGGCCTTTGACGAGCTAGCTCCGGAAAAGGAATATAAAATAAAATATGTGAAGAAAAGTTCTCCAAAAATAAAAGCTGGTAATCTTGTGGTTGTTGAGAATGAGTACGGTCCTCCCGTAAACAGGATAGAGGAAAAGCGAGTACACCAGATTGATTCTCCAATAAAAAAACAAAGGTCGCGTTTAAAGGAACTTACGGAGAAAACGAGCGAATTCCCTTCGGTAGATTCTACGCTCACTCCCAGAAACGGTCTCATGGTGCAAATTGCTTCGGTTACGACAAAATCTGCAGTAGAAGCAGAATACAATCGTATTTTAGCAAAAAACAAATCGCTAAAAGGATTTGGTAAGAAAATTATTAAGGTAGATCTTGGCGAAAAAAAGGGAATCAGATATAGAATTCAGATAGGACCGTTCAAAAATAAGGGAGAAGCTGACAAGATCGTGTCTTCAATGAAGAAAAACGGATTTGATGCTTACATATCAAAGTGAAACATATTCCAAGATTTTATTCGGAAGCTGATCTCGGCGAAAATATAAGCGTTGCGTTATCTTTGGAGCAGATGCATCATGCCAGCAATGTGCTTCGGCTATCATCTGGAGATTTGGTTCGTGTTTTTAATTCACAATTCGGTGAATGGAATTGTAAAATTGTAGACGTAAAGAAGCGACTGGTGGAGTGTACGTCGCTATTCCATGAAAGTAGAATTGAAAAAGGGCCAATAGTTGCTTGCTCACTAATAAATCCAAAAAGATTTGATTTCTTTTTAGAAAAAGTGACAGAACTAGGAGTTAGTGAAATAATACCAATTATTTCTCAGTATACGCAGTATCGGGAGCTCAATTTACAGAAAGCGCTGCAGAAAATTATACTGGCCTGCGAACAATCACGTCAATTTAATATTCCAGTTTTAAGGGAAATCACTAAAATTGAAGATTTTTTAAAAAAATATACCCTAAATTATCAAGTTTTGGTCGGCGATGAAAAATGTTGTAATGAAAAATTAAGGGACATTATTCTGGAAAAAAGCGCTTTTTTGATTGGTCCTGAAGGTGGTTTCTCGGACGAAGAATATATCTTATTTGCTGAATACAATAATTTGAAAAAATTTAGTTTTGGAAATAACATATTGAGGACTGAAACTGCAGCAATTGCATTTGTTTCCGCTTGGAAAAGTTGTTTTTTTTAAGTTTAATGTTGAATTATACAACCGGTAGTGGTATAAGATTTCTGTTGCGGTTAGTTAAATTTTTACTAGTATGGTGTATGCTGGTAGTAGTTGAGGAGGAAATATGAAAGAGTGTTATTTAGAAGCTGTGTCTTTAATTGAAAGATTGCACAGATTATATTTAGAAGTCATCAAGTGTGAGCTTGATACTCTGAAGGTTGAGGACATAAATAATGTTCAGGCTTTGGTTCTGTATAACCTTGGTGGAGAACAAATATCTATAGGCGAGTTAACAACGAGAGGTTGTTATCTTGGATCGAATGTTTCGTATAACTTAAAGAAAATGGTTCAGTACGGTTATATCGATCAGGTGACGTCAAAGCACGACAAGAGGTCGTACATGATCAAACTGTCGAGCAAAGGAATGGCTCTTTGTAAGAAGATTGATGCAGCTCTCGATAAACACGTAGAAATGCTAGAGAGCGAAGGTCTCACGGAGCTTGGCGATCTTGTTGTTCAACTTAGAAAGCTCGAAGTTTTCTGGGGGAATACGTCAACCCAGAAGATTCGTTTTGGTGCTGTGGCTAGAAAGCTAAAATAGCCTAGCTATCAAGAAGACGTAAGAGCGTTTTATATGAATATTACCATCTGGTCGTGGGCTGGTTTTATGTTTTTTGGAAGAATTTGTAGTAAGGTGTCGTAGTCCATAGTTGTTCCCATGTGCGTAAGGAATGTTTGGCGTGGACCGACTTTTTCTATCCATCTCAGAACTTGATCCAGGTGTGCGTGAGTAGGCTTAATGCTCTTTAGGGAGAGGCAATCGACTATCCATGTGTTGATCCCTTTTAGGTTGTTTAGGGTCTCGTCGCTCATGAACGCAACGTCAGTGGAGTAGGCAAAGTCGTCTATGCGAATTCCGATGGATTCTGAGAACCCGTGGTTTTGCTCTAAGCAAACACCGGAGATGTCTCCGATTGTGAATTTGTTTTTTATGACATGTGGCTCTATGTAGGTGTCGTATATTTCGTGGTCGCTCTTTTCGAATAGGTAAAAGAACTCTTTCTTTATCAGTTCCATGTCGTTCTCGCGAGCGTAAATGTTTAACCGTTTCTTCTGCTTAAAAAAAAGCGGACGCAGTTCGTTCAGTCCTCCTATGTGGTCATAGTGGGTGTGCGTGAAGATTACAGCATCCACTTTGTTGCTGCCGTAGTTCAGCAGTTGTTGCCGAAGATCGGGGGATGTGTCAACGAGCAGAGATGTGTCTTCCTTATCAATTATGATGGAAGAACGCAAGCGTCTGTTCCTCACGTTTCTTTCGTCACAATCTCCCCAGCCATACCCCAATGTTGGCACGCCGCCTGAGGAACCACATCCAAGGATCGTTACTTTAATGCGAAAATCATATGCTTTCATATTTTATCATACATCATTCCAACGAGTGCCGGTCATTCTAGCATGTAACGCCCGATAGAAGCAAGTGTTTAATTTTACCTGTATAGGTTCAATGATTGCCGGTTACTCTGAATTTGATACCTCTTTATTTCTGTCTCGAGGAACGGAAAGTTCAAGCTCTCCGGAGCTGCTTTTTACTGTTTTTGAATCTTTTTTGTCGCCCAACAACTCCTTTTTTACACAAAATCTTTTTCGGTCTCTAATCATCGGATAGCAGCTCTCAACAAGCAGAAGATTTTCTGATTCATTAAATTTTCACGTTGTATGCAATAAGAGCGCGAACATTAAACCATCCGCTACTTTCTATGCTACTTTCACCAAATGTTTTTTTACAGCTAGCCACACGCTCAATTTCAAAACGTCCAGAAAACTTTTTTGATATAGACCTCTCAATACCAATTCCAATTGAGCATAATGGCTTAGACGTTGTTCCAACTTCTTTGTTTGAAGCATCCCTCAGTATCACATTAGGAAACGACGCACCCAATTTAGCAAAAAAAAGATACTCACCCTTTGTAAAACCAGGCCTCACAGCAAGAGCCGGAACAATTCCACGATTTCTAATCGATCCATCCTTTCTGCCGCCATATTTAGCGTCACCAATCCGAGATTTACCAAAATCAACTAAAAATTCACCACCAACATAAAACATCTCACCAAGCGCTTTACCACCGCCAAAAACCGTAACGCCCTTGGCTGAATCTACGCTTTGCTTATCCATTCTAACCTTTGACCCTCCGTGTTCTTTATATCCACCATTTTCAAGAGAACCAAAACTAGCGCCCAACGCAAAATAACAACCATCGAACAGACATGCATTACTTTCGTCATTTTCATCATCTGCATATGCACCAAAAACAACAAAGCTAAATAATGCTACTAACATAACACTTTTCATTCACAGCCTCCGCATCCTACCATCGCATTAGTTTATATGTTTTTTTACATACTAGCAATCCAACAAAACAACATAATATTGGTATGTTGTGTGAAAAACACACATATTTGTGTGAGCTTTAACAAAAAAATTAAATAAATTGCAAATAATTGAGTTTTTTCATTTCAATACGAGTCTTGCTAACGCTATCCATAATAATTCCGCAAACAAGACTCAAAAATGAGATCATCATGATGCCAGTCGCTAAAACAGCTGTTGGCAGTCTCGGCACAAACCCCGTTTCTAAAAAAGTTGTTATCACTGGGTATGATATACCAATGGAAAGTAAAAATAGTCCCATAAAAATGGACCCAAATAAAAACAACGGCCTTGTTTCTTTTAATAGTTTTATGATTCTAAAAAAAATCTTTAATCCATCTTTAAATGTGTTTAATTTACTGAAAGAATTTGCTGGTCTTTCAGTATAATCAGAATCAATTTCAGCCCATGGAATATCCATTGTAAGAGCATGAATCGACAATTCTGTTTCTATGTCAAACCCATTTGTCATGACGGGGAAAGTCTTCACGAACCGCCTTGAAAAAACACGATACCCGGAAAAAATATCTCGAAATGTGCTATTGAACAGTAACTCAAGTATAAAATTAAATAAACGATTGCCGAATTTGTGACCAAGTCTGTAGGCCGCCTCGGATTTTTCACGACGAACTGCTACGACCATATCTATTTTCTCCTCGACCAACGTATCAATCATTTTGAAAGCGTCAGCTGCAGTGTAGGTTGAGTCTCCATCCACCATTACGTATACATCTGCGTTGACATCCGTGAACATTTTACGAACTACATTGCCTTTTCCTCTGATTCTCGCTGTTACTACTACTGCGCCAGCCTCTTTTGCGATCTTTGCCGTGTCATCATCAGAGCAATTGTCGTAAACATATACGATTGCGCTTGGCAGATATTTTTTAAATGACGTCACCACCTCTGCGATGGTGCACTCTTCATTATAACATGGAATAAGTACAGCTACTTTCATTTCTTTATGAAAGCATAAAAACAATTAACGAAAAGTTAAAATTAATTTACAAAATTAGATTTGCATCGGTGTTTCTTATCATTTTACGTAAAATGACTAGACTTGGAATGAACGCAACCGGAATAAGTAAGAAAAAATTGCTCCATCCCAAAGCATCAGAAATTAATCCAGAAAGTGTGCGGAACACGGTTCCACCAAGTTCATAGAATGACCATAGTAAAGCATACTGCGTTGCAGCGTAATCTTTATTGCACAAGCTGTATAGAAACGCGATAAACGTTGTTGCCAACACTCCGCAGGTTATGTTTTCAATAAATACTGTTAGATACAACATATCAATATTATGTCCAACATAAAAAAGAGCAACGTAGGCGAAACATCCAATGGCGTGAATCACTCCGGACAAAAACATGGCTCTCTTAACACACAGGCGTTTTACCAAATATCCACCAATAATACCTCCTATGAGCGCAGCAATAGTCCCAAATATTTGTACGACATTTGCTATTTCCAATTTTGAAAATCCAATATCTACATAAAATGGCTTAGCCATTTTTTGAGCCATGCGATCGCCTGCTCTAAAAAGAATTATGACCAAAATTGTCTGAATCCAATCTTTTTGCTTCATAAAAATCTTAAAAGGACATATGAGGCATTCATAAAATGTTGCCTTGATAAAACGGATAAACTCGAAACGCGACTTTTCCTTCCTTTCATAATACTTAACCATTTTTTCTATGCGTTTCATTGAGTTTGTTTTTTGAATTTGCGGCTCGTCTGCGCATAAAATAAAAAATGTACACAAGAAAATCGAAAAAGCCATTGATGCGTAAGCGAAATTCCATCCAAAATAATGCGCAAGGTACAAAGTGACACTTTTAGAAAAAAACATTCCTATTTTATAACCGAACACGAAGATTCCAGCTATCGGACCAAACATTTCCGTACTTGCTTTATCCAATTGATACGCGTAGAGAGACATATCCTGACAACCATCTGCAAAAGCAACAACTGAAACGAAAAACATTAAACTAAGCATGCTAGTTTGAGGGTTTGCAATTGACATTCCAATTAGCCCCAAAAACAACAATATCTGACTTGCTATCGCCCAGCCGCGTCGCCGTCCAAATATGCGAGATAAAAATGGAAAATCCATCTTTTCAATGAATGGAGCCCAAAGAAACTTTAAGGCAAATGGCCATTGCAACAGCGTGAAAAAACCTATCACAGTGTTGGATACTCCACAATCTTTCAGCCACAAATCTAGAATTGCTAATCTTAGAAGAAATGGAACTCCGCAGGTAAATCCAACAAAAATTTTGGATCCGATCCCAGCATGAAAATACACGTTAAAAAAATCACTAACAGTAGATGATAACTTCACTGCAACGTCCTACAAATACTTTATTTGCGGCCGAGTATAACATCTTCTACAAAAATTTACTCAGTTAATTTCAATTGAGATGAGTGCTAGCGTTGCTGTATTTTTTCGTTTAGACTTTGGAACACTGCTGATATTAATTCGCGAGTTGTCATTGCGTTGATTTCTTCAACAGTCCAAACTTTATCGTAGCTCGCAGGATTATTGCATGAAAATTTTGTACGAAGAATGCCTGCAATTGCGGTTTTTTCCAATGGCTCGCTTATGTCGATAAAATCATCCAACTCCATCTCTTCGGGTTTAGTATTTTGAACTATTTGAACGTCATGGTGTTTTCTGAGGCAAGCGACTCTGCATGCGTTTTTTACAAAATCATCGAAAGTCACGCTATTTTTTGGTGCAATTGTATAAATACTGGAAGTTATATCATTGTTTTTCATTAATGATACAATAGCCTTTACGAGCAAAGGAAATATATCCTTCCTGTAATAAGCAATATTAGGTTCGTAATTTCGATAATTGCTCTCGATGTATCCGTTTGCAAAAATTGATGAAACTACTCTTCCAAAAGAGCCGTACGTGCTAGAAACATCACTCGGTATTCGTATTACTCTAAATTTGGTAAACATTCTCTTGTGTTGTGAATCAGCGAATTGTGCAAAAAGCTCACCTAATCTTTGTGTTGCTCCGATCCAATTTTTGGCATTTAGAGAACCTGAGCTTGAAAGAACAAACACCTGAGGAATTTTATTATATTGCGCAAAGCTTATCATGCGACCTATTTCCAGTACATTTTTTACAACTGCCTCTTTCAGATTTTCCTCTCCAGAATTAACTGATTTTATCGGCATGTTATAGAAAAAAATATCTGGCTTATTTGGCTGCAATTCAAGCAAATTTATATCGATAACCTTTATCTTATAATTCTTGTTTTGGCATATGGTCGACAATTCCTGATCAGCTTCGAACATTAATTTTTCTGATTCACAAAAGATGGTTATATCAACCGAATTTACGTCGGATATGGAGTAGATTAAATCCAACACGCTGCCGCGACCATCGTAACAGATCCATATTCGTTTATTTTTGAAGAAAGCAGATAACGCTGCTTTGTCGAATTCTACTGTGCTAATTGATTCAAAATCTTTGACCGAGACGGGGGCAATGCTCAAAGCATCTGAAGAGACAACGTTGTTTGTGGCTTTGAATAGCGGAATCGAGAAATTAGCCGACAAATCCAGTAGCTTTATAAAGACGTCTTCGTTTAACGTTTTTGAAAAATACAGCAACCTTTTTGGAGAAGGATAAAATGGAACATAGCTAATTTTTTTTAGCCACTTTTCAATGTCTTCTATGGATCGCATAGAACTATAACTGTTTTTATTAGAGAGAACTATTAACTCAAGCACTTTGTAGTCGTCAAAAAAACTGAGAGCGCATCTGGCTACTGACTCGTCTTCGCAGATTATATAAACTGGAATAAGATTGGAAAATAATTTGCACCCTCGTTGATATTCAAAAATAAGAAATTCACAAAAAATAATAATCAACAAGCTTAGGAAAGCCACACCAAATGCGTTGTTTATGAACAACACCGGAGAAATACATGCTGTTACTCCAACAGCGATGCGAAACGGTATCTCGTTATTGATCCTATCGTTGAACCACAGAAAAATTGCGCAATACGTGCACAGTAGAGAAAAAAATTCTTTAAAAAAAGTATGAAAATAAAATGTTGGATAGATGAAAAATGACGCAACAACGTACGATGCAAATATTATGCAAAAGTTCTTAATATGAGCGAAATGTTCATCTGGTAAGGATCGAATGGTATTAAAAATTCTCTGACAGCAGCAAAGAGCAGCTTTCTTGCTCTTTTGAAAAAACAGACTCATTATTATTTTTTTTAATAAAAAACCAAACATTCTCTTGATATTAACAAACACAGATGTAAGTATAAAATAAGTTCATTGAAAGACCTAGTATTTTTTGTGAAAGGAGCTCTTAAGTTATGATTTCTTTCAATAAAGTCGGAATTATTGGAGCTGGAAGCTACGGAACTGCTGTGGCCCAATGTTTTAGCAGTATGGTAAAAGAAGTTCTTTTGGTCAGCGATAACGCGGACGTCACACTGGCTGTAAATAAATCACATATGAATCCAAAATTCATTCCAGAGGTATTGTTAGACGAAAAAATCTCTTGCACAAACGTTTTTTCAGATGTTTGCAACAGCGATATTATCTTTATAGCTGTGCCTGTGGCGGCCGTCGCATCTGTTTGTAATAAGTTGAAGGAGCATAAAATTACTGTTCCGATAGTGTTGTGTTCAAAAGGATTTTGCATCGAAACTGGACAGCTACAAAGCGACCTTTTCGAAGAGATTCTTGATAATGATTACGAAATTTTTTCTGGGCCATCATTTGCTAGTGAAATTTCAAGAGGACTGCCGGCTGGTGTGAATATTGCCGGTAAAAACTACGAATTGTCGGTAAGAATTGCAGAATGCTTGTCATCTCAGACATTTAAAATCGAACCGATACACGACTACATCGGATTACAAGTTGCAGGAGCATTGAAGAATGTTCTGGCTATTGGTTGTGGAATTTTTTCCGGACTAAAATTAGGAAGCAGCGCTATTTCAAAATTTATAGTAAGTGGATTGCGCGAAGTCGCTGAGCTTTCCGTTGCTTTAGGCGGTCAGAAAAGTACAATTTATGAGCTCGGTGGAATTGGAGACACAATTTTGACTTGCACCAGTAGACAATCTCGAAACATATTGTTTGGAGAACATATAGCTGCTGGAGGAACTATTGATAATTGGAACGGTCCTTTGGCAGAAGGGATTTTTGCCGCAAAAGCAATTCCAACACTCAAGCAAAATCATTGTCTTAAACTAAAAATATTCTCGGAAATTTATAAAATAATTTACGAGAAAAAAAGTGTGAATCAAGACAGCCTTCTATAGCTCAGAGCTTCTGATATATGATTTGAGCTTATTGAATCTGATCCTTCTATATCTGCTAGAGTTCTGGCTAATTTTACAATTCTGTAATAGCCTCTTGCTGAAATTTTTGCCATGTCTATGCATTTGTGCAGGATTCCAACTGCTGAATCGGATAAATAATGTTCCAATTCATGACCATTAGCTTCTGCGTTTGTCATAATTCCAAGATCTTTGTAGCGCTCAGATTGAATTTCACGCGCTATAACTACCCTACTTTTAATAACTGACGATTTTTCTATATCCTCTTTATTTTGCGCAAAATCTGAAACTTTCACATCCGGAACATCGATAAATATGTCGATTCTGTCCAGCAAAGGTCCGGATATTTTTCTTAAATAATCCCGACCGCATTTTGGTGCAAGATTACATTCCTTGCTCGAATTTCCCAAATACCCGCAACGACATGGATTCATTGCTGCTATCAGTTGGATTCTAGCAGGGTAAGTTACATGATTACTTGCGCGAGCGATGGTGATTTTTCCGGTCTCAAGCGGTTGTCTGAGAGACTCCAGTGTTTGTCGAGAAAACTCGGGCAATTCATCCAAAAATAAAACACCGCGATGAGCAAGTGAAATTTCCCCAGGTTTTGCGTTAGTTCCACCGCCAACCAATGCCACCAGAGAGGCAGAATGATGCGGAGCGCGGTAGGGTCTCTCGGTTATCAATCCAACTTCTGTCATTTGTCCAGCAAGACTGTGAATCATGGTCACCTCCAGAGCTTCTGCTGATGTTATTGGAGGTAAAACACCTGGAATTCTAGATGCTAGCAGAGATTTACCGACTCCTGGAGGTCCAAGCATCAGCATGTTATGAGCTCCGGAGGCAGCAATCTCCATAGCGCGTTTGGCCATTAATTGTCCTTTTATGTCGCTGAAACATCCGTAATTAGTCGGTTTTATTGTACAATCTGAGTTCTGCACAGTAATTTTCGGTAAAATTTGCTCACCTTTGAAGTGATTCACGAGAGATAACAGACTTTTTGGAGCTAATATATGATTTTCTCCAGCCCAAATGGCTTCCTGAGCGCATTCTTCCGGACAGATGAGCGTTCTATCCTGTGATTTTGCACAAATTGCCGCGGGCAGAATGCCGGGAACCTTCGCCACTGTTCCGCTGAGAGAAAGCTCTCCAACGGCAATAACGTTGACCACATCTTCCGGTTGAATTATCTCCATTGCTGCCAGCAGAGCCAATGCTATTGGAAGATCGTAGTGACTTCCTTCCTTTTGAACATCAGCTGGAGCAAGATTTACTGTAATTCTTTTGGCTGGAAGAGAAATTCCCATCGAAAAAAGGCAGGCGCGTATTCTTTCACGTGATTCCGCAACTGTTTTATCTGGTAACCCAACGATCGTAAAAGCCGGAAGTCCATTCAACATCTGGATCTGCACTTCTATTTCTATTGTGGAAATTCCAACAAAAGAAACTGTTTTTACGCTGGCCTGCACTAATTATTCCCTTTGCTCTTATCACCCAACTTTATATATGCAACTACTTTATTAACTCCAGATGTTGTTCTGGCATGATTTAGAACGACGTCTCTTTCGTATTTCGACTGTGCAGTTCCACAAATATAAACAACACCTTTAACTGTGGTAATGTCATAATTTAATGACGATACATTTCCATCAAAAAGCAATGAAGACTTAACGCGCGAAGTTATGCTCGAGTCAGCAGCAATGTCGGACGCATGCGGAGGTTCTTGCACTTTTATTTCATCGTAAACCTCTTCAATTCCACCTACACCTTTTACAATTTCCATTATCCTATCGTGTTGTGACATTTCGTCCACATACCCAATTACCACTACCATTCCATGCTTCACCGATAGCTCAACTTTATCAAAAAGTTCTTTATCTTCCTTAAATAAAGCGTGATTTACTTTGCTTTGTAACTTTGTATCGGAAACGCTTCCAGAAACTCCTTCCTGATTGCGGACGGCAGTTGCTCCAACAAGGGCAGTTCCACCAAAAGCGATGGTTACCGGGTCACATGCGGTACAAAACAGCAACACCACAAACTCACAAAAAACAACATTTTTCATACGATTACTCCGAGTGTCCTTATTTCGAGCCGATTGTAACATCTCTGTAAATAGAGTGCTAGTGACCGTAACTGTTGCATGCTTGACAATCCATAAAAGTTATTTTCACGTTGCCAACCAATTGTTTAGGCAGTATCTTTATCCCAGTTTTTTCAGCAAAATCTTGAAGAGTTTTATTGCTGTAATCGTCGGTCACAATCAGAGCGCGATCTCTTATTTCGTTTTGCAATATTACATGCAGCCAGCTTAATCCATTGTTTCGTAAACCTAAATCAGCAAGCAGGAACAATCCACTTTTATTCACTGAAGAATCAATAAAATTCTCAGCGTCCCTTGCGCTTGCAAAAAACTTTAGATCCAAGTTCGCAAGATGACACTTTAAAAGAATCTTCCATACGGAATAAATTGCTTCATCGTTGTCAACGATGACTATGGTATCACCATTTTGCAATGTGATTTGTTCTGCGATCCAAGAAGGATGTTCAGATTTAGGAAACGTAATAGCAATGGTCGTACCGATTCCAATTTCAGATTCTACAAACAACTTTCCATTGTAAAGATTTAGCGTGTTCATGATCTGCACAAGTCCGATACCGTGACCATGTTTCTTGGTCGTAGCAACGGGGATACGCTGATTTATTTTTTCAACCAGCGATTTTGGCATGCCTCTGCCATTATCTTTCACAATTATCCTGACATTTTGATCGTCAGCACTCAGTGAAATATCGATGACTCCGGATTGATCTTCAAATGACTCAAAAGAATTATCTATAAGATTTGATATCATACGACTAAAATTTGACAGATCAATTTTCACAAATGTAAGTTTAATTGCTGGATCATAAAAATAACGAAGTTTAACATTCATTTTTCGATCCTGATACACTTTTTGGTTTACTATTTCCGACAAAGCTGACGGAATCAGTAAAGATTGTATTTTTTCGGAAGTTGCAGCTTCTTGATCCTGTAGGTACCGATTTAGTAAATCGTTGGCTATATTTCTTATGCCGCTAACAATATTGGTTAATGTATCATTTTGATCCACAGTGAGATTTTTGCATGCTTTTGCAAAGCACTCTAGGCTTGCTAGAGGAGACGAGATATCGTGTGCTACACTCGCTGCGAATCTCTTAAATTCTTCCTGCTCTTTAAGTTTTATGCGCTGGAGCTTGTTTTGGATCTCAAGCTTCTCGGCTTTGATACGATCGGTGATATCAACGGCAAGACCTATAACTCCCTCTACTTTATCGTTAATTATTAATGGCGCTTTTACGGAGATATAGCTAACTCCATTATATTCTTCTTGAACAATTTGCTGTTTTTTGCTATTCATGACATCTAGTGATGTTATCCATGACTTTGGATCAAGTCTTCCGAAATTTATTTCTCCAACAAGTGAATCATAGGCATAATTTTTGTATATGTGATTGCCATATTTATCTATTACGAAGAAATTTACATTTGATACATTCTCTTTCATAAACAATGCAATTCTTCTATCTATCCTATCGGAATCCATTATAACACTGCTCGAATTATCATGAGTTTGCACTGATGCTCTGTAACGAAAATGGTTAATGCATATGTTATATCTTTTAGCCACATTTTCCACTGAGCTAGCGATCTTCATTGGATAAACCAAATTGGTTGGACTCCTAAAGTTTGCACATGCATGAGCGCACTCCTCAAGCATAAAATCTATGCAATTTTGAATATTTTTGCCACTTTTGTGAGCTGCAATAGCTGAATCAGCAACGACAAGATCTCGAAATTCCTGCACAATCCCTTTTCCATTTTCGTTACCAGCATAGTCTATAATTATTTGCCTGTGCCACCTTTTGAATAAATCGGAACTAACTTCATTGGCCCAGGATCTCAAATTTACCGCAACGTGCAACTTTTCAATAATATGCCTATTATTTAGAAACCATTCGGTTGGCATTTCAGGATTCGAATATTTTGAGAAAGTTGGGATAACATGCCTATATAAATAAGATGAATCTAGCAAGTTTATTTTTCTAAGTTTTCTACTTATTTTTTCGCTATTTAATGAATTGACCAGTTCTTCAAAACCGTTTCCATTTTGGCTAACACAGGCGTAGGATACTATTATGTCTAAGTCAACACTGTTGTCCGCATAAGAGTCAAAAAAACCTTGTGCATCAGTGCTCCACTTTACACACCTATCCGTAGCCATATCTTTACTCCTAATAAAAATTTGTCAATAATTGCTGTAAAAACACAAACCAATCCTAACATATTAGTACCACATTAACTTTAATTTATCTACAACCATTGTCGAGTTTCTTGCGGAATTGTATGGAAGAATATTATGAAATAATATTTTTATTTTTTGATTGTAGAAGTTTTTGTTGCAGCTTCCACAAAAGCCATTGTCCACCTCAAAAAAGCGTGCTATAAGCTTCATGTTGATGTTGTCAACAGATGTTTTTGTAGCGATTATTAAGGTTTCTTTTTTTGTATTAGTAAAGATTTATTGGGAGTTAAATTATGGCTACGGATAGGTGTGTAAAATGGAGTGCTGATGCACGAAGTTTTTTTGATTCTTCAGTAGACAATAGCATTGATTTGAACATTATTGTGTCTTACGCGTGTGCTAGCCAAAGTGGTGAAGGCTTTGAAGAACTTGTCAACTCACTAAATGACAAAAAAATAAGCAGAAAACTTAGAGAAGTAAGCTTGCTAGATTCATCTTATTTATATAGGCACGTCATTCCAACTTTTTCAAAATATTCTGACCCGGATATACCTACTGAATGGTTTTTAAACAATAAGCATATTATCGAAAAACTACGCGTTGCAGTCAATTTTAAATCGTGGACTAGAGAAGTTACTTCTGATGTGTTCAAAAATTGGCATAAACAAATAATGATAGATTACTCTGGTGACGAAAATGGAAACGGGATAATTCAAGAGTTCCGAGACCTTGTCATTGCTGATTCATCTATTGCTGCTAACAAAAGCGGCAAAGATCTTGAAAATTGCATAGATTTCATGCTTGAAGAGTGCGCTCATACCTGCGCGAATTTCAAGAGCCCAATCAATTTGGCCTATCCGATGAAAGTTTCTAGTTCTGTGGAAAATGCAGCCAAAAGATATAACATATGTATTAATCATTTTCGTTACAGAGCATCAGTACAAAATCATAATGGTACGAGCAAAACATAGTAAATTCAAATTGAACTGGTACGAAGCAGAAAAAAAACAATAGTGAAGTAACATCGTTGATGGGGTTAAACTGTCCGATGCTGGATTGTGCATCTGACGGGTGCAGAGACTTTAGTATAGATGGGCTGCAGATGGGCATGAATGAACTGAAAACGCCGTTTTAAAAAAACTTGGACATCTTTCAAATCTGAAAACAGTTTATGCTTCACGAATCTGTGCTAGAGATGGTTACATTGTTGAAAAAACGAAGGAGTTTTTGAGGAAAAAAATTTCCAAAACGTGGTTTTGAAATCTTTTTTTATTAGAACTGCAAACAAATGGAGCAGCTTGCAGATGTGCCGCTTCTTTCGTATAAATCTACATACCAGATTTTATAGCCATTTATAGCGAGTTTTTTATAAAAAAGCTTGCATTTTATTTTATAGTAAAGTCCACACATCAGTTGTTGTAGTGTTTCTTTACTGTAACTTGAATTGTAAATAATAGGGAGAAATCAATGAAATTAAAAAAATGATCGATTTAACGGCTCTTACATTAGATTTTGGCGTAATAGATGGAGTGCTTTTTATTGGGGATGCTTGTGCAACAGATATGGCTCCCCCAAGTGCAAATGGAAGCGCTGTTCCTGATGCAGAGAAAAAAGGATTATCGCAGAATTTGAAGAAAAATACAAAATATGCCGTCCTAGCTTTAGTAGTAATGAGGAAGGATTTTTAAGCTTGTTGTACACGCCTAATGACATTCGGCTAGTACGTGAGGTATTTGCTGATATAGGCAGAATGGAATGGATCACAGGACTGAAACCTGTAGATTGCAGTGATGAATCACTGCAGCTACTGCCGCAGTGTCTACCTAACCTTCAAAGATTGCATCTAGAGTATTGTACATCAAAGACTTTACCTGAAATGCCAGCTAGCCTGCGAAAACTGCTGTCCACAAGTGTGTCAAAATCATTGTTGCTAAAGTACGCAAGATCCGGAAGGAGATTAACATCATTGCCAATAAAGTATATAGATTAATTATGAAGCGTACGCATTTTTTTTAGCTTTGAAATGATTGCTTTTGTTAGTTAATTGCTTTGATCTCATCAATGGTGAGACCTGTGCATTTGCTTACGATACTTGTTGCAATTCCTTCTGCCAGCATTGCACGTGCCGTCTCTCTTGCTTTTTTAAGCTCGCCTTCGGCTATGCCTTCAGCCTTTCCCTCAGCCTTTCCTTTAAGCTCTCCATCAGCTCTGCCTCTTGCTTCAGCATTGGCTTCACGGCTTGTTTGATCGTTTTGAGCTCTGATATGAGCTCTGTAGGCGGCTCTGAATTTTTTATCCATGCTCATGACTTTCAGTTCTTCCAGAGCCTCGTGCACTTCCGGAACCTTCGTTATAAATTCCTCCGGAATCAGTTCCGGATTTTT
>JAISZX010000046.1 GCA_031284365.1 Holosporaceae bacterium | reverse complement strand
ATCGATCTGAAAAAAGCATCGCTTAATGATATGTTTTCGGTTTGGATGTTCTTTCTAAAAAATCCGGAACTGATTCCGGAGGAATTTATAACAAAAGTTCCGGAAGTGCACGAGGCTCTGGAAGAACTGAAAGTCATGAGCATGGATAAAAAATTCAGAGCCGCCTACAGAGCTCATATCAGAGCTCAAAACGATCAAACAAGCCGTGAAGCCAGTGCCGAAGCAAGAGGCAGAGCTGATGGAGAGCTTAAAGGAAAGGCTGAAGGCATAGCCGAAGGCGAGCTTAAAAAAGCAAGAGAAACGGCACGTGCAATGTTGGCAGATGGTGTACCGGCGGACACTGTTAGTAAATACACAGGCCTAGGCGTTGACGAGATCAAAGCAATTAACTAGCAAAAGCAACTATTTCAAAGCTAAAAAAATTGCGTACGCTTCATAATTAATCGATAGACTTTATCGGAAAATTAATGATAATATATCAAATATTATAGCCTTTTAAAGTAAAAAAATTAGGTCTCGTTAAGAAAACTTTCCAATCATTTGAAACATAAACATTGATTGTGTCATACAAAGGAATATATGAAGTCAAAAGAAGTGTAGATTAATTACGTTGCAGTATCATTGGAGTCTTTTGTTGCTCCATTTATAACAGATGCTTGCAAAAATTCGTCAAGATCTCCATCAAGAACGGCGGTTATATTCCCTTTTTCAAATCCTGTGCGTAAATCTTTCACCATTTGATAGGGCTGCATTACGTAGGATCTAATTTGGCGTCCCCACCCTATTTCGTTCTTGTGGATTGAGTCATTCTGCTCCTCTTTTTTCCGCAATTCCAATTCATACAATCTAGATCTAAGCATTTCGAAGGCAATGGCTCGGTTGCGATGCTGAGATCGATCCGTTTGACATTGAACAACAATTCCAGTTGGAATATGTGTGATGCGAATTGCGCTTTCAGTTTTATTTACGTGCTGACCGCCGGCTCCGGATGACCGGTATGTGTCTATACGAAGATCGCAGTCCCTTATTTCTATATTTATCGACTCGTCAACAACCGGATAAACTCCAATCGACGCGAAACTTGTGTGACGACGAGCATTCGAATCAAACGGAGATATACGCACCAAACGATGCACGCCTGATTCTCCCTTTAGCCATCCGTAGGCTTTTACACCATTTATTCTTACCGTTGTAGACTTTATTCCTGCTTCTTCACCGATACTTTCTTCTATAATATCGACTGCATATTTATGGCTCTCTGACCATCGTGAATACATGCGCAGCAGCATCTGAGCCCAATCCTGCGCTTCTGTGCCGCCTGCTCCTGCATGAATTTCCAGATAGCAGCTGTTTTGATCAGCTTCACCAGAAAAAAAACTTTCCAGCTGATATATTTTCATGTAATCAGCTAATTTTTTAATATCATTTTCTATTTCCAAAAGCAAAACACTATCGTTTTCTTTTTCAGCAAGATCTAGTATGTCTTTCAAATCAACAAAATCTGATTCTGCTCTCAAGAATTTGTTGATCTCAGCTTCCAGCTGAGATTTTTTTCGCATAACGTCTCTAGCTTTCTGCTGATCCTGCCATAAATCTTCTGATTCACTCAGTTCAGATAAATCGTCAATCTGTTTTTTTAATGAATCAAGGTCAAAGAAACCTCCGCATAAGGCCAAGTGAATTCTCTATCTCAAAAATAAATCGTCTTGTATCGTCGCGCATATTACATTCTCTCTTTCTTTTTATTGTGTATGAACATTACTCCAACGGCTGCAACAAACGTAATAACAGAATTAATTAAAAACGTCGTCTCAGCTCCGTAGTGCTTCCATAACTCTCCAGTAATCGCGTTAGAGATACACATTCCAACACAGCATACCAAATTGAAGATACTAATAGAAGTTCCCTTAATGTGTGGAGGAGAATAATCGGATACCATCGCGTAAAAAGTCCCTTGAGTGGCGCCGTGGTGTATTCCGTATACCGCAATTCCGATCATTACATGCCAAATTTTAGTTGCAAATGCGAGTATTACACACGAAACCAACATCATGCAAAACCCAAATGCCAGGAACAGTTTTCTTTCATGCTTATCAGACCAGCTGCCAACAATTCTCGAAGTCGGAGAATTAAAAAGATACATCAACGCCAACGCCAGCGGAGCATGTTGCACCTCCAACCCCAGATCCTGCGCTCGATATACCAAAAAGGATTCGCTATATCTTGAACACATAAATATAAAGCATATAAACATGTAATACCAGAATTTTCTTCCCAATTGCATTACATCAGCTCTTTTTATCGGAAATCCTTTGCGATCTTTCAATCGAACAATATTCGCAGGTTCCTTGATTCCGAAATGAATTAGCAATGCAGCGGCAAAAATCGGAAAAGTTGCGAACAGATAGATTGATCGAATTACTGACTCAGATCCGCCGAAACATTTCAATATCAGAAATCCTAGTATGGCTCCGACCATTGATCCAAGGAACGCACAGCTCTGCCTAACTCCATAGCTTGCGCCTTTTAATTCCTTCGGAGTGCAGTCTGCGATCAAAGCATCTCGTGGAGTGTCTCGCAGCCCATTCGTGATCCTTTCTAAGAGTTGAGCGAAAACGTACATTCTTAGTCCCTGACAAAAGGCAAACATTGGCTTCGCAAAAGCCGCGCATAAATACCCAATCAGCATCAATATTTTTCTTTTTCCCATCCAATCACTTAATACACCAGATCCCACTTTCACGAGGTATGAAAGAGCTTCTGACAATCCCCTTATGTATCCAAGATCAGATGGAGATGCTCCAAGTATATTTATAATAAACTCTGCAGAAAATGCAGTAATAACCACAGAAGCTGAGTTTGAAAAGAAACTCACGATCCCAACTATCCAAATCAGCTTTGGCAACCCAAACACAAAACTATCTCCGTCTTTAGCAGGCGATAGTTGGTCGTTTTTTTCATCATTCATTGGAAGATCCGCTAACTACGACATACTTTTATCACAGAGGTTACTTTTTGTGTAGGAATTTTTTAACATCATCTACTCAATTGATTTCTTTCATCCAGAGTGTGGCAGAAAAAATGCGACCGACCATGAGTTACGACCTCTAGAAAGAAACAGAGAATCAAACAAGACACATTAAGTCTATTCGACTACAGACCATAAAAACCACTAAAATTCGCAAAAAACCTGTTTTAAGCTAGCGAAAAACCTTCAGGAACTTCGTAATTTGCAACAACAGACTGGATATCATCATTGTCCTCGAGAGTCTCAATCAATCTGAAGAGCGTTTTTGCTGCATCTCCGTCGATTGCTACTGTGTTTTTGGGAATCCAAGTAACTTTTGCTTCAACTGGATCTCCAAATTTCCCAATCAGCTCATCTCTTACGGAAGATAATTTGTCTATAGTGCATATAATTTCGTAATTATCTGCATCTATAATGTCACTAGCTCCAGCTTCGATTGCGACCTCAAACATTTCGTCTTCTGATGCAACTTTTTTTTCATAGGATATACATCCAACGTGGTCAAATTGAAAACTAACGCTATTGCTATCTCCGAGGCTTCCTCCAAACTTCGAAAACGCAGAGCGAACTTCCGGAGCCGTTCGATTTTTGTTATCTGTCAATCCTTCAACGATGATTGCAACTCCGCCTGGACCATATCCTTCGTACCTTACGCTTTGATAATCTGCGGTGGAATCGCCTCCGAGCGCCTTTTTAATAGCGCGATCAACATTATCCTTAGGCATATTCTCTAATCGTGCACTCAGCAGAGCAGAACGAAGGCGCGTGTTGCTTTCTGGGTCTGTCCCACCCTCTTTAACTGCAACTGTTATTTCTCTGGAAATTTTAGAAAAGACCTTAGCGCGCCGCGCATCCTGAGCCCCTTTCCTATACATAATATTCTTGAACTGCGAATGTCCAGACATTGTGATCCTCACCAATTACAGCGAGTGATTATACACAATAGATCAACACGAAGCAATACACATTCCACTAGTGCTTAAAAAGGCGAAAAAAAAATGCAAGAATTAACTTTATGTAAATTTTTTTGTATTATATTACAGAATATTGGGTACAGTGAGTAGGCAAATGATAGAAGAAAAAACTCCGATTAGAGTCACTGGTTGTGTAAAGTGGTTCAATCAATTTAAGGGATACGGCTTCGTTGAGGTAGAAAATATATCAGAAGATGTATTTTTGCATTTTTTAGTTGTTGATAAGTCTGGGCTTGGCCATCTGAACAACAATGATGTGATTCTATGTGATATCATTAAATCAGATAATGGGTATCAGGTTAAAGATATCATTGAGTTACTACGATCCAATAAATATGAAGTTGACGAAGGAGAACCGACGCGTACTGCAGCAGTAATGAAATGGTTCAATCCATCAAAAGGATTTGGATTCGCTCAACTTGATTCAGGGGAAGATGTTTTTATACATTCTAGTCTTTTAAAAAAGCATAAGTTGGCAACTATTGAGCCGGGACGAGAAATTGAATTAATGATTCATCGAACAAATTTTGGATACGAAGCGATCGAAATGATTATTTGAAATTGTCATTGCATGATTAGCATGTGGCGAAGATGAAAAACTATCGCCGCACTGCATGTTGCTGTAAGCCGAACATACGTTACCGATCTAGGCGAACGATCTACATTTTTTTTAGGTCGTTTCCAGATACCGTATTATATGAAAAAAGTAAAAAAACGCTAATTTTAAAAAAGTTTAAATTTTAACAAAAATTTCACAACTTTATATCATTATGGTGGCTGAATTGAGGTTCCAGGGTTTTTATGCTTTGGGGTAACTTTGTTTGTTGATTTTTGCCCCTCGAGTTCGAGGTATTCTAGAGCGCGAAAAATTATGGACAAACATAATTAGTATTCAAAGGCTGATACTTCAGCCGCATAATATGCAGTATATTCACTCAACCTTACACCCTCTAGGCATATATGTAGGGCTTTTTCCTAGAGGAGCAATCAATCATTAATTTTTTGCTTTAACAAGTGAATGGCGATATATACATGTCTCTAGAAAAAAGCCCTGAACTTAATGTCGACGTAGTCTGCTCGGCACACTCTCCACCGACTATCACATTATACTAAAATAGTAAAATTTTCGTTAATTTTTTGAAATTATTTTTCATTTTCCTCAAAAAATAACTCTTTTTCAACATATTTTTCATAATATGGTAGCCGGTGGAAGATGTGCCGCACCAATTGGATTAATAACAAATTAATAAAGCAATTAACATCTTTCTAAAATTTCAGGTTGAAAAAGGATTTGATGGATTATAAGCGTTTTTGTAAAATTGACAAACTTTTTACCCTTTTTGCCTTTTTTTGGAGTAGTATTGTATTTGGTGGAAACGGATAATTCATTAAAAAGCAGGCCTTTCTATGCCCATTAAAATTTTATGAAACTGGTGTGCACCACCTTTAGCGTAAAACGATTCAGATGCACAATTGACGTGCAGCAGACTCTGGCCTGCTTGATAAAACTTGCTCGATACTTTTTCCTCTGTGACGCAAGTGTTCGTACAGACAGCCTCCGAGCGCTTTATCACGCAGCGACGCTTTTATAAACGCCAGATACTGAATTTTGAGCAATTTTCTAGGAAATCGTCAATGCAATTATGCCTATTTTTGCAGCAATCCTGCGACACAACATTCCTATTGACAACAGCGCTTCAATAACTACATTTTCAAGTCTTGGTCATGTGATGATAGGCTTTTTGGGCCATGTTAACCTCCTTTTTGTTTACAACAAAATTAAACCGAGATTAACTTCTTTATATGATCTTTTTAAATAAATTCTTACTCAACTATAAGTATATAAATACTCAAATCTTAGCTAGTACCATTGGTGCACTTCAATCTTGATATATATGAATGGGCGTCTAAATCCAACTTCTCAAGGTGATTTGATATATGTTGAATAACACTAAATTCATCACTTCCAAATAATCAAATGTTGTGATAGATTTCATGCGTGTTTCGGAGCCGCCGTGGCTCAGTGGTAGAGCACATCCTTGGTAAGGATGTGGTCGTGAGTTCGATTCTCACCGGCGGCACCAGTTTTCAGACAAAAACGTATCAGCATCCAGTGCGGCTACACATCCCTGCCCTGCGGAAACTATTGCCTGACGGTAAGTTGGATTGCAGACATCCCCAGCTGCAAAAATCCCAGGCACAGACGTACTAGCACCTACTTTATTGGTGATGATGTATCCATTTTCATCGATTTTTAGTTGATCAGCAAAGATTGATGTTGCTGGTTGATGCCCTATAGCCACAAAAACTCCATCGACCGACTTTTTGGTTTCACATTTGTTTAGAGTACCGGCCAAAAGCAATTCCGTAACTTTATGATCATCGCCCAGCACTTCAACCACCGTTGTGTTCCACATCATTTCGATCTTTGGGTTGCTAAAAAGACGCTCCTGCATTACTTTTTCTGCACGTAATTCATCTCTGCGGTGTATTAATGTAACGCTTTTTGCGAATTTTGTTAGATAAATTGCGTCTTCAACGGCTGTGTTTCCGCCTCCGATAACAGCAACATTTTTATTGCGAAAGAAGAAACCGTCGCAGGTAGCGCAAGCCGAAACACCAGATCCTTGATATTTTTTTTCTCCAGGAACATCAAGCCATTTTGCATTTGCTCCAGTTGCGATAATAACAGTTTTACTCTCGTAAACAACTTTGGATTCTCCGACACAAATGAATGGTTTTTTAGAAAAATCTACATATTCAACTGTGTCGCATATCATCTCTACGCCCATTTTTTGAGTTTGCTGTCTCATCTGATCCATGAGAACAGGCCCAGAAATTGGATCAACAAAACCAGGATAATTTTCTATGAAGGACGTAATCATCAGCTGTCCACCCTGCTGAGAACCAGTAATAATCTTCGTAGACCTTCCAGCTCTCGCGCCATAAATCGCCGCTGTGTATCCGGCAGGACCACTGCCAATTACTAGAACATCAATCATTTTTTCTCCATCTGTTGGTACAATATATTTCTCATATGCTCAGAATAACTCCCATCATCATTGTGGGCAACTATTCCAGATAATATTTTAGTTTCTGACCTGCTAGACTTTTTGGCCTGCACTATTACTCGATTTGCTTCACAATTGTTTTTCGGAAAAATTGGAATAATAACGATTGATCCAGCGATATTCTTTAATGCATACAAAATATCGTCTATGCGTGATGCTTTGTGAATTATTGAAAAAATTCCATTGTTTTTCAATTTCTTAACGCAAAATGCAATCCAATCAATCAAATTTATTGTTTCAAAATTCGCCATTTTTTTTGCTTCAGAAATTCGCGATGACTTTTGTTCGAAAAATGGCGGATTCGTTACAACATGGTCAAACAACTTGCTTTGAAAAAGCGCATGCTCATTAATATGCTCTATTCCTATGTTCGTGATATCAATATCAAGCGAATTTATTTGCGCGTTTTTTTGGCAAATGAGACACATTTCCTTATCTGTATCAATGGCTGCAATCCTAGCAAGTTTTTCTTTCGCTTTTAAAATGAGAGATATTGTTCCAACACCGCAACCAACGTCGAGAATTTCCTGATGCTGCCTAACGCTAACAAAATACGCGAGAACAATTGGATCAATTGCAACACGATATCCACTTTTCGGCTGCAGAAGCTTTATTTGCCCACCTAAAATGCTGTCTTCAGTAAAATCATTTGGTGTATTAAACGATAGTGCCATTGCGTTTCCGTTTTCTGTTGGCGCGCGTTTTGATAATTTTTCGTGTTGTCATAAGCAATAAAATCGTTGCCACAGTCATAAAAACACAGGACATAACAGTTGTAATACTACTGTTAAATTTTGCAGCTGCCGTAATGCAAATCGACATGATAATATTGCGAAATATGACTACTGTTAAAGCTCCAGCACATGTTGAATTATGCGCTGATTGCAGTGCTTTTAGCACAGATACAGGTACAAGAAATGCACTTCCAACACACTGCAAACACATCAAGGTCAGGAGTATACCAGGGGTCCATGGCGATTTGTGCATTGCAATGTACATGATGTATATGCCGAAAATGCCATATACACATGTGCCAATTCTTCTGGACGCTACAACACCAAATTTATCAACAATAATTCTGTAAGCAAATGTTGCAAACACATAGAAAAACAATGGAATTGCAGCAAATATTGCAACAACCGATGAATTATTTCCAAAAAATTTATGACAGATCAGTGTTGAGCTAGTGGCAAAAATCATATATCCACCAGCGAACAGTCCTGGAATTAGAGCATAAATTACAAAAGAATAATTCTTTAGCAAATTAGCGTATTCATGTAAAAATTTTAAAATTAGGAATCTCTTTTGTACCGGTTGACGCTCTTTAGCAGGGTACATCCAGAAAAATAGCAGACCTACCACGTGCGCTAGAGCTAAAAGAAAGAAAAATACTCTCCAATTGCTAATCTGCGTTAAGATCGATCCAACAAACGGAGACAATATCCACGCAATTGGCTGATATAGCTCGAAAATCCCGATTACACTGCTTTTTTCTTTCTCATTGAATGTTTCACCTATTATGTTTTGAGAAATTATATATATTACACTCGATCCAATCGCCTGAATAAATCGCATAACCATAAACATCGAAGAAGACTCTGAAATCATGCACCCAAGGTGTCCAACGATTGAAATCATGAGAGATGGCAAAATCACAGCGCGATTTCCATATAACTCTATAATTGGACCACAAAGTACACGACCGGAAAACTCCCCTATGAGATGCGCGACTATTGTCATTTGCATAACCGTGCTAGTCGTGTGTAAATCAATTGCCATTTTCTTTAGGCACGGAATATAAATACTTACAGCTGCGGCTGTAATCACATTGAGAAACAACAAAAAGAACGTTATCCTCCTGTTTGATAGCGTTCCTTTTTTTCCAAAAATAAGGTTCTTAGCCATTTCCTTAAAACTTTTCATATAAACCTTCTTGAAGATCTATTAGTATACATCAAAAAATATAATTGACTACTAATTTTAAAAAGGTGGACTTTACCATCTATATTGTCATGAGAACATTAAAAGATTGAGCAGTAAGTTTTAAAATTCCTTCCTTTCTTTGCTTAATTTTACAGAAATTTAATAGCAAAAGGATTGCATCCTCAGATGAAGTTGTAGTACGATGAATTTGTTGTTTTTGGGGTAATGTATGTTGTTCGATGGTAACATGCGTGGCGTGTCGTGCGGAGTTTGTTGTGCGGCGGCGGTTATATGTGGCGTTATGGTTGTTGAGGATGTTAACAGTATGGAAATGCCGACTATAGCTTACTCTCAAAATGAGGGGCCGAATTTGGCAGCGTATCATTAAAGGCTGTTTGATCCTGCTGTTGGCTTCAAATATTTTATGCCAAGGTCAGATAGTGAGATTTTAGGATTGTATACATTTGGAGTGCTGGTAAAATCTCTCCTTATGGTTGCTTGTCTTCCGAGGAGGTACTGTGGGGACAGGTGATGTCGATCATTAATGGAGAATTGATAAGTCGGTGTGAAGATGGAAAGTTAGTATTGATAGAGGCATTTCTTGAGGATTTTGGCAAATTTATTAATGCCGTTGATGGATTTAATGATAAAGCGTTTATAAAGCCGCTTGTTTCAAAATTTGATGGGCTACCAAGTACGTTAAAATTGTTTGTACTTAATATATCGCATAGAATAGGAAAAAATAATTTGTTGTCTTGGGATTCTTGCCATGTAACTCGTGCAATTTCGGGGTTAGACAGTATATTATCGTCTAGTCAGACATTTTTTGTATTTTATGCGAAAACGGATGTTCTCACAGCTCATGTTACGAATATAATGAATCAAAAATTCTGAAAAAAGTATAAGTATAGCTGGCACAACGAGTTTACGAAGCAATCAGCTATAGAGAAAAATGTAGTTGTTTATTTGAAGTAGATCTTTCCAACGTCTTGTGTGCTCGAAGGATTGAAAAATTTCAGTTCCACGTGAACACCGGTTGCCTCAGTTTTTTTGCTAAGAGGTGTTCCTGTTCTGTCTAGCTTACGAGCATTAATTTTGCGATCGCAAAGTTTTTCTTTAAGATTCTGCAGTAAGAAGCGCACTGTCTTCTAAATCACTATGTCATTTACGTCCAAGTCTCCTTCTTTTAGTCTTTCTACTGTTTCGCAGCTTATTGCTCGCACATATTGAAAATCTAATATTCCTGATATTATCCATATGCCTAAAACCATCATGATTTTTTTGATAAATTTCATTGCTTTCCCTTCCTGTAATAACGAACTTAGTGTCTCACAAAAAAAAATATCAAAAAGTTAAAATAAATTTCGATTTTGGCGCTGAAATGAGCAAAATTCTCCAAATGTAAAAGCTGCAATTTGAAGTGATGCATTGAATTACATCATAATCAGACTCAATCCAACCTAAATTACATTCACGAAGCAGTCTCATATATGTTGGACTTTACATATGGTCTTGCACTGATCTTGTAACTGAAATATAGTGTACCAAAACTAAGGTGCTATATTGTGATTCTTACTTATCAAGAGATCCTTAATAATGCAAAAAACGGAAATATACACATTACTCCATTTGATGAATCAATGCTGAATCCAAATAGTTATGATTATCGTATCGACTGTAAATTGTTGGAGTTAGAGGATATTCCTGTGGATCCAAAGAAGCAAACTTCCTACCATGAAATTAATTTCACGGACAAAGGTTATACGCTTTCTCCCAACAAAACTTACTTGGCAAATACGTACGAAGAAATCGGAAGTGATATGTTTGTGCCGTCGTTAATCGGAAAAACTTCACTCGGACGCTTGGGATTGTTTTTGCAAATTACAGCCGACCTTGGAAATCTCGGAGCAAAGCATAAATGGACTCTTGAGTTGAAAGCAGTTCAGCCTATCAAAATCTATCCAATGATGAGAATCGGACAGGTTACGTTCTGGAAAACAACCGGCGAAGCAGATATGAAATACAGTGGGAAATATGATAAATTTTCTGAAGCGAAATCGAGTGAAATTTATAAAGAATTTTTAGGGGATTGTGACTAATGATACTAACTGGCAGTGAAATTTTAAAAAATGTAAAAAACAATAAGATAACTATAAATCCATTTTATGCTTCTCAGTTGACGCCCAATTCCTATGATTTTACGCTTGGTTCTAGATTAATCGTTTATAATAATTACATACTTGACGCAAAAAAAGATAATGAAGCGCGCGAAATAATTATTCCGGAAAGCGGAATAACTTTAGCTACCGGAACAATATACCTTGGACATACTCAGGAAGTAATTGGAAGCGATTATTTCGTTCCGATTATCAGAGGAAGATCTTCCATTGGCAGATTGGGATTGTTTATCAATATTACAGCTGATTTAATTGACCTGGGGTCAATCAATCAGTTAACGCTGCAACTAAACGCTGTGCAGCCAGTAACAATTTACCCTGGCATGCAAATAGGGCAAGTCACTTTCTGGATGCCATATGGTGAAATAAAAAAATATGATGGACGATATAAAGGATCAAACGGTCCAGTCGCGTCGAAAATGTATTTGGATTTTAATAATGAAAGCAGTGGTAGCTAATCCACTTCTAAGAAGCGGATTTTTAGGCATAATATCAGCACTCTCGTTCGCTCCGTTCAATATATTCCCAATATTTTTGATAACATTTGCGTGGTTTTTCATAAAAATATGCGAGAGTGAGAAAAGTAAGCAACTGTTGCTTGAGGCTTTTTGCTTTTTCTTCGGTCTACATGTGGCATGTCTATATTGGTTAGTGTACCCATTAACATTTGATTTAGAAAAGCACTGGATACTAATTCCGTTTGCAATCACGCTGATTCCAGCTTACTTATCTGCATTTTTACTCATTCCAACGTTTTTTGTGTGGAAGAAAGCAAAAAAAAACCCACTGCTATTCGCATTATCCTATTGTTTAACAATGAAATTTTATGGATGCTTTCTTCCAGGATTTCCATGGGTATTACCTGGATACATCTGGTGCTGCGACGAAATTTTTCTACAAACTGTTAGTATATACGGAATTTACGGTCTAAGTTTCGTAACTTTGCTCATTTCTGGATATTTAGGTTTATCTTTTTTGCATTATAGATCAAATAACATAAAAAAAATCATATATTCCGCAATCATTGTAGGTTCATTTTTGGCATTTATAATGTTGTTTGGCCAATGCAGACTTGAAAACAATCCAACAGTATTTACAAATAATAAAGCAAGAATAATTCAAGCAAACATCTCCCAGAAAAATAAAAATGATCATAATTTTGCATTTTCGAATTTAAAAAAACATTTGCAGTTAAGCAGGCATGATTCGCAGGTGGACCTTGTTATTTGGCCAGAGGCGTCCATCCCATATTTGTATAAGGAGAACTTTGCGCAGCTACACGACTATCTAAAATCTTTCTTGAATAAAAGTGAGTATTTGCTGGCTGGTGCTGTAAGACAAGATTTATCAACTGGAAAAATTCACAATAGCGTCGTCGTCATAGACCACAACGGAATAAATGTCGCAAACTACGATAAACGCAAGTTACTTCCGTTTGGAGAATACGTTCCATTTCGAAAATATATCCCTTTTCAAGGCATTGCCAGCGATATAGGAGATTTCGATCCAGGAGAAAAGACGAATATATTAAATATAAACGGAATGAAAATTGCTTTTGCAATATGCTACGAAATCGTCTTTCCGAGCGAAAAAGATGTAGATTTAATCATAAACATAACAAATGATGGATGGTTTGGATTCACAACGGAACCGTTTCAGCATTTGCAAATTTCTAGGGTACGAGCAATAGAAAATGGTGTCCCATTGTTGCGAGCAACTAACTATGGGATCAGCGTAGTCTTTGATCCTTGCGGAAGAGAAATTGCACGTATTCCCGTTGATGAAACTGGAACCATTGAAATAAATATTCCTAAAAAAATTAAGACATTGTTTTAAATAAATAATTACATCCAAAGTGTGGACTAAATTATTTTTTTATTCTCTAAAAATTAGGAGCACAATACTACATCGCTTCCGAATTCCGTGATAATTTTTGAGTTTTTCATTCTATGGCGGAACCATGTAGATTGCCGTTTTGCATACTGTTTTGTTCTAATAAGCATAAGCTCCATACATTCGGAAATAGATATTTTTTTATTTAGTAAAGATAATATCTCCTTGTATCCAATAACATTATTCATAGAACCATCGTAGCCAGGATATTTTTTTACAAACTGCTCGACTTCGTCAATGGCGCCATTCGATATCATTTTTTCTATGCGAAGCAGGCATCTTGCGTTTAATTGTTCACGCGGAGGCATAAGAACAATTTGAGAAACTTCGCGATATTCGGCCTCACGTTCTCTATCGTTTTCTTTCCACCAACTCGAAAGCGGCTTCTTTGTGTATGAAACCACCTCGTAGGCTCGCAAAATTCTCTGGGTATTGTTTTTGTGCAGTGTTTTGCACAGATCTGGATCAAGATTTTGCAGTAAATCAAAAAACGCATCTCGCCCCATTTGCTCAAATTTTTTCTGCACTTCAGCGCGAAAATCAGCTGGAATTTGCGGAATATTAGAAATACCCCCCAGAAGAGCTTCAACATATAATCCTGTTCCTCCACAGATTATCGCTACTTTACCTTGCTGGTGCAGTTGCCTGATTTTGGCTGCAGCCAGATCCACCCAAAAACTTACAGATGACGTTTCATGAGGCGATAGAACTCCGTATAAATGATGTTTCACCTTTGCTAGAGAATCACAGCATGGATACGCTGTCAGAATTTTCAACTCATCGTATAGTTGAATACTGTCTGCATTAATTATCTCTGCATCGACATTGGAAGTATTTCTCAAATGTTGAGCTAACTTTATTGCAAGTTCTGATTTGCCGGACGCTGTTGGTCCAACTATAACGATTAAATTAGACGCCACTGCGTTTTTAATCCATCCTTTAGCTTTTCAAGAAAGGATTTTTCGGCTTTCCGTGGCAAAGTGACTTTGTTCATCATTTTTCTGTGTTTTTCAGAGATATTCTCAGATGGAGGATTAAAATCAACAACGATATAGTCCGACTTCCGAGTCTGCGGATCAAAAACATACAAAGCTAATTCTTTATTTTTTTTGATATTTTCATTTTTAGATAATTTTTTTAGTTCGTTTTTTAAATCAGCAACTGTAGAAACATTTATCTGATTGACAGTAAGAACAACATTTCCGACAGACACATCATTTCCCTGAAGATTCCCGATGTACGCAATCATCACACCGTTGATATTCTCTGATATATCAAAACTTTTTCGCAGTTCTGGAGTTAAATCAGCGACTCCAAGGCTGATACCATCGATTTTTTCATATGGAATATCACTTTTTTCGGGAATATCATCGGTGTTCGTAAAAAAATCGTCATCGCTGCGAGCCCCAACCATAACGCTCAGTTTCATGCTGACTCCATGCCTTATAATCTGAACTGGAATGACTTTACCAACTGGCAAACCATTCAAAGTAACTTCAAGGTTCGTATTTTCAGAAATTGCTTCATTATTCAGGGACGTCAATATATCACCAACCTGCATTCCAGCGACAGCAGCAGGAGAATTTTTCTCGATACGTGCAACAACACACCCATATTGCTTTCCAAGTCCAAGAACGCGGGCTGCTTTTTTGCTCAGTTGAGACACTCCTACCCCCAACCAGCTGCGTTGTATTTTTCCGTGATCTCGCAATTCTTTTATTACATTTTTTAACGTGTTGGATGGGATGGCAAAATTGATTCCAGTGCTACGCATTCCATCGGAGAAAAATACAGTAATCATACCAACCACTTCGCCATTATAGAAAAGCGGACCACCTGAGTTACCGCAATTAACTGCAGCGTCTGTCTGCAGGTATGACACAAGGTCTCCGCCTGTTCCCAACTCTGCAATTTGATTTGATAAATTCCGTCCCTTATACGAAATAATCCCTGATGTAACAGTCTTACCAAAACCAAATGGGTTTCCTATGGCAATAACAGGATCTCCTATTTCAATTTTATCAGAATCAGCAAACTGGACATACGGAAGCTTCGTATCGACATCTATTTTTAGCAATGCGATGTCGGAACGCTCATCGCGTCCAACAACCTTCGCGATATACTCGCCACCATCGTATAGAACGATTTTAATTTTATCTGCAGAATCAATAACATGACAGTTGGTAACAATATATCCATTTTCATCAATAATAAATCCGGTACCATCTGAAGCCTCTCGTTTATCAGAACTACGATATTCCTCAGACGAGCTCTTATCTGTAACTATAACGTCAACAACGGTGTTCACCAGGCACTTAATTCCAACTTTCACAGAACCACCTGGAACTCCGGACGCATCAATTACAAACAAAGAAGCTGTCCAAATTAACGCAAACAAAACGCGAATCTTCACAGATGATTCCCTTTCATTGCATTAAAAAATTCACTTTTTGGAGAAATAACAAAAGTCGAATTTTTAGGATTAAATGCCGTGCGATATGCTTCAAGTGATTGAAAAAACGCGAAAAATTCCTTATCTTTAGAGAACGCCTCAGAGTAAATCTTGTTTGCCTCAAGCTCACCTTCCGAAATCAAAATTTGCACTTTAGTGTCAGCCTCGGAAATAGCGATAGCATTTTCTTTATCCGCCGTCGACTTTATTACCTGTGCGATTTCTATACCCTTCGCGCGCAACTCGCGAGCTTCGCGCTCTCTTTCGCTCATCATTCGTTTGCAAATTGCTTCGCTGTTTTGCGGCGGCAGATCAGTTTTTCGAATTCTAACATCCACCACGTCGATTCCAAAACCTTTAGCTGCCTTATTCACCTCGTCCCGAATTTTATTCATTGCAGAAATTCTCGTATCAGACAACAGTGTAGATAAACCGACTCCGCCAAGAACGCTGCTCAAACTTCCGAGAACCACGGGGTTCAATCGATGCAACACTCCATTTTCACTGCCAACAGATTGATAAAATTTTAGTGGATCTGTAATCCTGTACCTCCCGAATGCATCCACCATAATTCGTCGCTTATCTCCGAGTGTAATTTCAAGGGCAGACAGCTCCACGCTCATCAATCTTTTATCAAAAAAAGCTACAGTTTCAAGCAATGGAATTTTAAAACGCAACCCAGAATTTTTTATGACTCTTACTGGCTCTCCAAGACGAGTAACGACCACCTGCTCTATTTGGTTAACCGTAAACATAGACTCCTTGAACACCAGAAACACAACAAATGCCGCTGCGGAAACAATTTTTGTGTTCATCTTTATGCCTCCTCACCCTGTGTTTTTGCCCTATTTAACTCCGTCAACGGAAGATAAGGCACTGATTTCACATCGCTATCAATAACAATTTTGTTTACACTTTTGTAGATATCACGCATACACTCAATATACAACCTTTTAGATACGATATCTGGAGCTAACCTGTATTGTGAGTAGGCTGATAGGAATCTTGCGACAGCTCCCCTCGCTGTTTCGATAATGGAGCGCTTGGTCGCTTCTCCGTTGTTAATTTTTTCCGCAATTAATCCTCGAGTACGAGCACGAGTATCTCGGTCATATGCTTCTGCTTTATTCTTTTCACTCTGTTGCTCTGCCTGCGCTCTCTCTACATCTCTGAACGAATCAATAACTGATGCTGGAGGCTCTACGCGCTGTAATTCAACACGCACAACGTCTATTCCCATTTTATATTCATCCATAATTGCCTGAAGACTCTCCATTGCCTTCCGCTGGATCTCTCCCCTACCCTCTGTCTGCACATACGTAAACTGAGTCTGTCCAACGATGTCTCGCATAACGCTTTCAGCAACTGCTCGCACTGTAATTTCAGGATTTTTCGCATTAAAAAGATAATCCTCTATCCCATCTTCTTTAATTTTCCAAAGAACACTAAAACTTATATTGGCGAGATTTGAGTCACCTGTTAGCATTAGGCTTTCGTCCTGTTGATTCCTGAAAAACGAGCCAATATCTATCTGATTAACCTTAGTTACTTTCTGTAGCACAACGCTCTCGAACGGATACGGCAATATATACTGCAATCCTGGCCCAACAGTACGCACCCATCGTCCAAATCTCAAGACAACTCCGCGCTGATCATGTTGTACCTGATAAAAACCAGCTCCAAGATAAAGTATGCAAACTGCACCAACAACTAAACGCGCAAAATTTATCTGATGACTGCCACCACCATCTCCATCACCTTTTTTAAAAAACTGAGAACTTTTCTTTAACTTTTCAAGAAAATCTCCCAAAAAATCACAATCTGGCTTTTTTTTTCGCCATGGATCACCACCATTATCCCAAGGATTTTTCGAAGACATCACAATACCTCTGCATAAAATCGCCGTAGTCTATCAAATTTTTAATGAAATGGATAGAGAAAGCTTTTTACGCGCCCACTATTCGAAGCCTATAAAAAAAACTTAAGTCGTTCTGCGATATGGCTGGGGTGGTAGGACTCGAACCCACGAAATGGCGGGATCAAAACCCGCTGCCTTACCACTTGGCTACACCCCAACAAGTACAGCATACTACACCGTATTTTTAAAAAATTCAATAGAAAAAAATATTGTGCAGATAGTATTTTTTCCTAATGATTGCTCCGTCTGACACCGGAATGGATGGTGTGTCTTTTTGTAAAAATTAAATATAATTTACTGTTTTTTTGTCTGCAGATGATCAGATGTAAAGCATTCGACGGTAATGTACCGGATTGATTTTTTTACGATTTCTTAAGGAAAAAAAGTTGGCGCTATATTGGCGCCTCACCGCTAAACAGTCCTGATTTTGGAGTAAGAATCACAACAGTGTTAAAATATCCCAACTGATTAAGCAATGCCTCTATGATTTTTTGAGAAGCTTTGCAGCTTGTATCATAAAAGCGCGTTGTTCTACACCAAGAAATTCCAGAAATTCTTCACCAGACACCATTTTTTGTGGTGGCAGTCTTTTGTTCATTAACGATGTAAAATGGTCGAATAGATCAAGTGTTGAAATTCTACGATTATATGATGGATCAAGCATTGAAACTTCACTATGACTGAATAGATCAAACATCGAAAGTTCACTTTCTTCATAAAGAAAACTCCTAGCACAAAATGGATGCTTTAGATCTTCTATCGTAAAAGCTTTATTACGAGTACGAACACCAGTTAAGAGAGAACATACTAACACTCTTTTGATTAATTCAGTATCGTTAGATTTGATAGCAGAGCTAAATGTTTTTATAAATCTGCAAAGCTTCTTAATGTCACGTAATATTTCTTGTACTGCATCTTTGGCTTCGCACAAAGATTTTTCTGTGACTATTTGTGGGAATAACATATTTACGTGTTTGCTCATTAGTGTGAAGTGTCTTTCTAATTCTTCATATGGCGATATTAGTATACTCTGTAGATGTGGATCGGTCCATTGTCTCAACTGGATGAGAGTAGTTTCGATATGGTAACGTAGACCAAAGAAATCGAATGTTTTTTTCAGAAAGAAAATTTTTGTTGATTGTAACCCCAGCATTTTATCAAATGAGGTGCAAATGTTAAGTGTATCTAATTCCCTACATTTTGATTGCAATGTGGAATCTATTGATCCAAAGTACTTAATATAATTATTCCAAAAAGTGATTGCTTTGACATAATTTTTTATTGCTAGAACAGTGTTATTACCCATTTCTTCATGGCATGTTTTGGTTATTTTACAAAAAAGCTTTTGTACTATACCATGGTGTATTGGGTCTGCTTGTTCACATATACATGAGACTAATTTTTTGAATTTCATTAAATCAAATCTATCTATAAAAAAAATGCCTATTATTTCGTGTATTAGATTGTCGAATTTTTGGGTCACATTTGTGAAACTTCGTGCGTCATAGGCGATAAGGGATGTACTAATTTCTCGCTTTATCAAAAAATTATGCAGTGCATCTTTTACGTAATCGTTTTCGCGAACTAGAGTGCTTACGCGCTCTTGCAGATAGGCTTCATCAACAGCGACATCTTGTTTTGTTTCCCTTTTTTCCTTGTTGTGACTTTGTTTAGGATTACTTTTCTTAGATGGAGAGATACCAGGAGCTGGTTCCGCCACTTCATTAGGTCGCGTGACTGCAGGTTTAGCAACTTCTGCTGATTTACTTGGCTCTACAGGTTTTTTTGTTGATTTTTTAGATGCCAAGCGTACTCCCATACGGTTGTTTCTGCTTTTCTTACTACTATTTGCTGTAATACTAAGTTGCTCTGGATCCGATTCGCAGTGATCGGCAGGTGTTGGACTTTCAGGCCTTATCTTACTTATTGTCATTTGCATTATCCAATCATCTGGAGGCCAAGGAAATTCTGCTGTGAAGCAACTGTTTCTAAATTTGCCGGCAAGATCCAGTTGGCTTACACTATACATACTAGCTATAGCTGGCTTTAACTCATCGACATCTGCGTTTAAGGAGTGAATGGGAATAAAAAAATAAGGATCGACGGAATTGTCAAAAAGGGAAAACACATTAACATTTGTATAAAGAGCAATTCCCAATGTCCATATGTTGACACAGTGTTTCATATTGCGATGTTGGTATAGAGCGTAAATCATTCCCACTGATTCTTCTATGATGTTGTCTAATATGAAAGCTGCAAATACAGCTTCGTTGCTTTGGTCGTTCGGATCTTTTATGACCCTGCGGATATCATTTAGCAATGCTGATCTTGTGTTGACGTATTTCACCAAATCAATCACTCGTGTTTCACGATGTGCGTTTGGGTAGCTTGTTACCGTTTCTACAAATGGAAAATAGTATGTTTTAGGGTCACATTCAAAACATGTGACTTTCATAGCTTGCTCTATAAACCAAAAATGTTTTAGTATGGCATGGATCATGTCACGATCATCTGACGCAGGTTTTATTGCAAGTTCAAGTAATTGCCCGTGTAATTTTTCCAACAGATCATGTGTTCTTAGCAATCCACAAATACTATTGTTATCAATAGCATCAATTAGAGGTAAGTAGCTTCGAGTATCAAAGCGCTCTGACGAATGTTCTATGGCGCGTTTAGCGCATAAAACTACTCTTGTGTTTATTCGTTTTACTTTTAAATCCAATAGTTTCATCGGCATTGCAGACAAATGAATTGACGATACTAGAAACATATAGAAAAAATTTTTTTTGTACATAATCGTTAACCACCTTCTTCAAAACAATCTGAATTTAATTGAAAAAAAATATAAATACAATGGGCTTTATTAAGGAAAACTTATTAATTGTATTGTCATATTGGTGGTGCATAAATAAAGGCATAAAATTCATTTAAAGTGCAAAATTAATTTTTTAACGCTTTATTAACCATTTACGCGTGATAATAACGAATGTTTAACTGTCGGAGTGAAAATGTTGCCTAAAATTATGACGGTAATGCAACGGGGGGGGGGGCAGGCTCTTAGAAGAGCTCGTATAGGAGCGATTTTTATCGAATTCACTATTGTCATACCGGTACTGATCGCGATTCTATATTATATACACGACGTTCCAAAGGCTAAACGCATTAAATCAGAAGTAGAGTTTTGCGCCAACTGCGCTGTTAATTTACTTCAGAACAACGGACGCAGAGTGACTATTGCAGATCTCACAAATATCTCATGCATAGCTTTCCTTCCGCATTTCGGAGGCGGTGAAAAACAGTACAGTTTTGAGAATAATAGAAAAGTTTGGAAATATTCATCTGTAATTGCGTTGTTTTATCTAGTTGGTACAGGACACAATACTGCAAAGATAAAATGGTATGCAGGGCAAAATGGTTTACAAAATCCGCGTGGTGGAAGATCTTTTTGGGTAGTGAAATCCGGAACCGTAAATTCTTGGACAAGCTTTGCTGCGGAATTGTTACTTAATAATGATTATCACACAAGCAAGATTATGGATGGACTAACAATCAATGCCGGAGAGGTTAAAATGGTACTTTACGCAAGCCTGTATATAGCAACATTTTGTCTCATGTCGGATGGAAAAAATATAAAATCAACTCCATCTTTATGGAATTTTCTTGTTCTTAATCCTCGAGCTGAACATATTCGAGATTTGAGTCATTACGTGTACTTTGACAATGCGGTTGTTTTTACACCGAAGTCTGGACTATTCAGTGAAATTCCACCGCAATAAAGTGCGTTAACGTTTTTTTAATCATTTACGCGTAACAATAACGAATGTTTAACTATTGGAGTGAAAATGTTGTCTAAAATTATGTCGATAATGCAACGGGGGGGGGGGGCAAGCTCTTAGAAGGGCTCGTATCGGAGCAATTTTTATCGAATTCGCCATTGTCATACCGACATTAATTGCGATCATCTACTATCTGCACGATATTCCGAAGTACAAACGCATGCAAGCAAAAATGGAGTTATGCGCCAACTGCGCTGTAAGCATGCTTCAAAATATTTCTGCGCAAAGAGAAAATAAGCGGGTAGCAATTAGTGATTTTTGTGAAATTAATCGCTCTTGTCACATGAGTTTTCCACGAATTGGTCTAGAACAAAACAAAGTTTTTGTAAATACAACACTGCTTTACGTTTGTGGAACAGGGAATAACAAATGCAAAGTTATATGGAGCATGTATCATGAACCGCAATTATATCTGTACGGCGTTGGTATTAGTACAAAATCTGGCGACTATTTAACAGGAGCTGGCGCAAGCATATTTTGTAGAAATCCAGCAAGATTGCATTGGGAGTGCGATTCAACCGTTCTGCATCCAAATTTTTCCATTAAAGCTGGCGAAAGAAAAGTTATACTCGAAACTGGATATGCCGGCTATATATCGTGGGAAAATCCAAAGCTTGGACTTCGATTGCTGAAGCCTAAACCTGCGTCGGGAACAGGTCCAGGTTGGATGAAATATTTTTGTACGATTGTGATTTTTACTCCAAAACCAGGGCTGTTTGACGATAACGTGCCGAGTTAATCTTTACGATTTCAATGATGCAGCTACTGTTTCTCAAGTGGATGGGTGTTCGCGTATATTTTCAGCAAATTATAGTCATCAATGTCTGTGTATATTTGCGTGCTGGATAGAGACTCGTGTCCCAAAAGCTCCTGAACCGAACGCAGATCCGCCCCGTGCTGTATCAGATGAGTCGCGAAGCTGTGCCTAAAAGCATGGGCGCTGGCATGATCAGGCAGATTGTGTACGACTCTTAGTTTTTGAAGACGATGATCTACAAGTGATGCATGCAATTTCTTTCCCTTTAACCCTACGAATAAAAAACCGTCGCTAAGATCGTACGGACAACTGAGAATGTACTCATTTATTCTGTCCAAAACCATGGGAAGCAGTATGATGATTCTATCTTTCTTTCCTTTGCCGAGAATTTTGATTTCTTTATCAACATCACTTGTTTTGATATTGAGGGCTTCGTTTATTCTCAGTCCGCAACAGTAGAGCAGGGAAAAAAGTGCTCTATCTCTGTCGGTTATCCATTCTGGATCATTCTCAAAAAACGAGTCGAGATTCAGGAAGCTGATGATTGCGTCTTCTTTTATCGGCTTCGGCAGTAGCATAGATAATTTTGGGCGCTTAACCGAGTTAATGCTTTTTAAATCAATTAAGTTTTTCTTTGCAAGGTGATAGAAGAAGGATTTTAGTGCAGACAGAGCTCTAACATTGGATCGCGCTGTTAATCCGTTGGAAATACGATTGGAAAGCCATGAACGAAAATCCATGGTTTTCAGATTTTGCAAGATTTTCAGCGAAATGTCTTCTCCAGTATGTTCAGCAAGAAAATTCTCGAAGTTCAATACATCGCGACGGTAAGCATCTATCGTGTGCTGCGAATAGCACCTCTGAACTTCAAGTTCTTCCAGCCAGCATTTTATATATTCTTTTATCGAAACACATATCATTACTACTCACTTAGAAGCCTACCAAGGATTTCATTCAAAATCTGAGGATTCGCCTTTCCTTTGGTTTTTTTCATGGCTTGGCCGATGAAAAATCCGAAAAGTTTATCTTTTCCGTTTTTATATTCTTCAACCTTATCGGCATGTTCAACCAGAACTTCACGTAGAGACTCTGTGAGAGTATCAGAGCAGGTAATTTGCTGCCAACCTTTTTCTTGAACTATTATTGATGGGGATTTTTGCGTTTCCCACATAAATTCAAGAACGTCTTTTGCAATCTTTCCGGAAATAACTTCAGTTTTTATGAGAAGCATCAGCTCTCCCATGTGTTGCGGAGATATCTGACTGTTAACGATGGATGTATCGTGTTTGTTGAATAAAGCGAACAGCTCTCCAACTATCCAATTGGACAGAATTTTCGCAATATCCTTGTCCGGGCCAACACTCATGAGCGCACACTCAAAAAAATCAGCCACTTCTTTCTCGGATGATATTAAACATGCGTCATAATGCTGCAGATTATAATCTCGCTGGAACCGAGCTGCTTTTGCATCCGGTAATTCAGGAATTGTTTCACGAATCGCATCAATTCGCGATTGTTCTAATATTAACGGAGGTAGATCCGGCTCTGGAAAATAGCGATAATCCGTTGCGTCTTCCTTAGATCTCATGCTTTTGGTTTTTCCAGTTGAGCTGTCGAACAAACGAGTTTCCTGTTCCACTTCTTTTCCTGATTCCAAGAGATTTATCTGACGCTCTACTTCAAAATTCACGGCTGCAGTCAAAAACTTGATTGAATTGACGTTTTTCACCTCGGCTCGCGTACCATATTCGGTTCCGGGACGATGCACAGACACGTTTACATCCGCGCGCAGACTGCCTTCGTCCATATTTCCATCGCAGGTTTTTAGATATCGCAGAATCGAGCGCAATTTGCGCAAAAAAATAGAAGCTTCTTCGGCGCTTCGCATGTCAGGTTTTGTTACTATTTCCATCAAAGCTATGCCAGCACGATTTAGGTCTATAAACGATTTCGTTGGGCTTTGATCGTGAATACTTTTTCCAGCATCCTGTTCAATGTGGATATGATCTATATTTATGGTTTTTTCTTCCACATATTCTGTCTCAATATCAACATATCCGCCGCTGATTATCGGATGATAAAACTGTGTTATTTGGTATCCGCTTGGCAAATCTGCGTAAAAGTAATTCTTTCTATCAAAATATGATATCAAATTAATGGATCCATTCAGACCAAGCCCAGTTTTTATTGCCTGATCTATGCAGACAGAGTTGATGACTGGCAAAACTCCCGGAAGAGCGGCATCGATGAATGATACGTTTTCGTTTGGAGATGTGCCAAACTTTGTCGAAGACGAAGAGAACAATTTTGATCCAGATATTATCTGAGCATGAACTTCAAGACCTATAACAACTTCCCATTCCCCAGTTGATGTCTCGATAAATCTGCCGCAGGTTGATTTTGTACAGTTCATTATATTACCTCCTTTAACGCAGGAAAATTAGCGATTTCTTCAAGTTTGCTTCCAACCTGTATCAACAATTCCTCCATGAAATGCGGAGCGATAAGCTGTAATCCGAGTGGTCGCCCCTGGCTATCCAGGCCAACCGGAACAGATAGACCAGGAAGTCCTGCGATATTCGCTGTTACAGTAAACACATCATTTAAATACATTGTAACTGGATCCTTTGGCTCTTCTCCAAAGGCGAATGCGCTCGTTGGAGTAGTTGGAGTTAAAAGAACATCCACATTCTCGAAAGCACGCAAAAAATCCTGACGAATCAATTTTTGCACTTTCAGTGCTTTCATATAATGTGCATCGTAATATCCGGAAGAAAGGACGAAAGTTCCGATGAGAATTCGTCGTTTTACTTCGGCTCCAAAGCCTTCGCCTCTAGTATTTTCGTAAACATCATTCAGGGAAATGCCTTTTGCTCGGAATCCATATCTGACGCCGTCATACCTCGCCAAATTCGACGACGCTTCCGCTGGAGCTATGATATAGTATGTCGGAAGGGCATACTTGGAGTATGGGAGGGAGACATCGATAATCTCAGCTCCAGCTTCTTTTAGCATCTGAGCTCCCTTTTTCCATATTTCTACAACGTCTTCCGACATTCCTTTTACCCGGTATTCCTGTGGGATACCAATCCTCAACCCTCTTATGGATTTTCCGGTAAATGATTCAAAATCTTGCACTTCTCTGCGGGAAGAAGTTGAATCTTTTTCATCATACCCGGCGATTACTTTCAAAAAAATTGCTGCGTCTCGGACTGTTTTTGTCATGGGACCAGCCTGATCGAGAGACGATGCGAACGCCACCATTCCGTAGCGCGAGCATCGCCCATAGGTTGGCTTCAGTCCAACGATTCCGGAAAAAGACGCCGGCTGTCTGACGGATCCTCCGGTGTCAGATCCGGTGGCTGCGGCGCAGAGATGTCCCGCAACAGCCGCAGCAGATCCTCCGGAGGAGCCGCCCGGAACCAATTTTTTATCTATGCTCCACGGATTGATTACATTTCCGTAGTAGCTTGTGATATTTGCGGATCCCATCGCAAATTCGTCCATATTTGTTTTCCCGAGAAAAACAGCTCCGGCTTCCAGCAATTTTTCAGACACAGTTGATTCATACGGCGGAATAAAATTTTCGAGCATCCTTGATCCGGCGGTAGTTCTAATTCCTTTTGTAAGAAATAAATCTTTTATTGCGAGCGGAATTCCTTCCAGTTCTCGAGCACTACCATTGGATATTTTTTTATCGGAAAGCTGCGCACTTCTCAGAGCATGATCGGCGCAAACAGTGATGAAAGCGTTCAAATGTTTGAATTTTTCTATCCTATCGAGATAGCATTTGGTTAACTCAACCGAAGAAAAATCTTTTTTCAAAAGCCTATTTCTAATCTCATAAAGTGATAAATTATGCATATCCCAACCTTTCACAACAAAGTAACTGCCAATATATTAAACAGCTTTCATGAAAAATGAAAGGTTTTAATCGGTTTATAAATTTATATAATTTTTCTCGATCTCCGGAAATACAATCGTAATTTAAAAATTCCTTCGATTCAGTGCGTACCATTTTTCCTAATATTTTAGCTTTATTGAAATTCATATTTTTCTTCTCCTAATTTGAATAACATATTTTTTCAATCCTCACGTATCTTACAATAATTTTTCTGAAAAATTAACAACTTTTTTTGAAATGTAATGAAAACAATGTTTTAACCTAATTTTGGTGATGAATATTGCTGCAAAAATATCGGCAAGGTAGGTAATATCGTGAAAAGATATCACGTCCATGAAAAAACGCCGAATCTTAACGCTAACCATGGATTAAGGTTTTTTGAAAACATAATCCATGGCGCAGGAATTGTATAACTCTAGTGAGTTACTTGTTGTTAATCGAAAACAATGCTTCAGGTGCGCTTTGTGACATTAGAATATCGTCGCTGTTTGAGCCGTCTTCCGATGATTCGATAAAGCTGAGGGAACTAATATCATCTACAGAGATGCAGAAAATATCTGAATCAGAGTATATTTGAGGATAATTTGCTTCAAGTTCATTGATTCTTTTTTCGTAATTGGTGAGCGCTTTTTCATAATTTGCTAGTTCTTCTCTGTAATTTGCGAATTGTTCTCTGTTACGTATTGTTTCACACTTTCTGGAATTCACATCGCATTTAATGTCAGATAACCTTTTTTTGCGATCAGCAAGAGCTGTTTTACGTTCAAATACGTCTTGGCTATCAAGAAAAATTTCTTCTCCGCTAATGGCATCCATTTCTCCATACAAAGCGACTCTCTCATTAGACCTCTTTCGAAACTTACATTTGTAATTCCCCATTATATATTGCGGCGATCAAATTGAAGCGTAGTCCGAATCGTTTTCGACGATTTCTGTATTTGTCGGAGATTATTTTGA
>JAISZX010000008.1 GCA_031284365.1 Holosporaceae bacterium | reverse complement strand
AATGTTCGTCAATATTGTCGATAATATCCATATTTCCATGCCATCCTTTTTAATATGGATAAAATTATACATATGTTCTGCAATTTCTTTAACTAAATATTGAAAATTGAATTCCGTGTGTACTTAGGCTTTCGATTACTTCTTTTAGAGAAGCTAAACATTTGTTGCATTAATAAGTGAATGGCGGTATATACATATCTCCAAATCTCTTATTCCAAGCTCTCCAAGATTCGGAAGGAATTGTATTTCATCTCTTCTAGATTATCAAATCTTGGGAACATATCAGATGGCTGTTGTTCGTCTTTCCAGGACACATTCACCCCTGATGGCCATTCAGTGCACGCAAACTTCGCAATTGCTGACAGCAATCAATGGACAAACTTCTCAAACTCTCAATAGCACGAAAATTTAACCATTTTTTTTATTTTCATCTTTACCCTCATTCAACTTATAACATTAATTATAGTAAAAACATTATTACTATAACCGCGTATCTTAATATCATATAAAAAAATAAACAATTATCAAGAGATAGGCGTAAACTTAGACGATCAAAAATAGGTTAGGAGTTGCATTTCTTACCTCCCTACACAAGAATAGTACATAAAAAAGCACAATCTATCGAAAATCTAGAGAAATAATGTTCACAAAAGTAGTAGTATATTAACTGATTACATGGTATAGTCTGCTTCATTTATTGATTTTTGGAGAAAATACATTGTCAAAAGAACTTAGAAATCTTGCGATTATCGCCCACGTTGATCATGGAAAAACCACGCTCGTGGATGCGATGTTCAAACAAAGTGGGCTGTTCAGGGATAATCAGCATATGGACGTCTGCGCCATGGATTATAATGATCTGGAAAGGGAGCGCGGCATTACCATTCTGGCAAAATGTACCAGTTTTGAGTGGAATGATATAAAATTGAACATAGTTGATACGCCTGGTCACGCTGATTTTGGAGGAGAAGTAGAGCGAATCCTGAGTATGGTTGAGGGAGTACTTCTGCTGGTTGACGCGTCCGAGGGACCAATGCCCCAGACGAAATTCGTACTGACAAAAGCTCTAGCTTTAGGACTGTGCCCAATCGTAGTGGTAAATAAGGTTGACAAACCGGATGCCCGAGTAGACGAAGTTATTGATGAAATTTTTGACCTGTTTGTTGCCCTTGGCGCTTCCGAAAAACAGTTGGATTTTCCGATAATTTACGCATCTGGAAGGAATGGCTGGGCAGTTAAAAATCTGAACGATGAGCGCAAGGATCTAACTCCTTTACTTAAGACAATTTTGGAGCATATTAGTTCTCCGGAGATTGACAATGATGCTCCGCTTCAGATGCTTGTAACAATGTTGGATTATGATCAATATCTTGGACGTGTTTTAACTGGAAAAATTCTCAAAGGTGCTGCTTCTATCAATAGTCCGGTGCATGCAATCCGCGGAAACAGTGGAATTGTTGAAAAATCACGTCTCACAAAGCTATTATCGTTTGAGGGGCTGAAACGCATTCCGATAGAGCATGTTGAATGCGGTGATATTGTTGCGATCGCCGGACTTCAGGTTGCAACTGTTGCTGATACAATCGCATCAACAGAAATTCTCACTCCTATAAAGGCGCTGCCGATCGACCCTCCTACCCTATCCATGATTTTTTCCATAAACGATTCGCCATTGGCTGGTCAAGAGGGGAAAAAGCTTACTTCGCGCATGATTTGGGACAGGTTACAGAAAGAAGCGGAAGGAAATATTTCGATTTCTGTAAAAAGGTCAAACGAACAGGATTCGTTCGAAGTAGCTGGACGCGGAGAATTGCAGCTTGGAATTCTGATAGAAACGATGAGAAGAGAAGGATTCGAACTTTCGATCAGTCGTCCGCACGTCCTATACAAGACTGACGACGCAACAGGGCAAAGGTTGGAGCCAATAGAAGAGCTTTATATTGATTTGGATGATGAATTTACTGGAGTTATCGTAGAAAAAATTACCATGAGAAAAGGATCATTGCTGGATATGCGTCCCTGCGGCATTGGAAAAACTCGATTGCAGTTTTCCATCCCAACCAGGGGATTAATTGGATATCACAGCGAATTTCTTACTGATACTCGAGGCACTGGCATCATGAATAGGCTATTTAGCGGTTACGAACCACACAAGGGATCAATAGAAGGAAGAACGAAGGGAGTGCTGGTATCTAACGCTGCCGGAAATGCAGTTCCATATGCACTGTTCTTTCTGGAAGAACGTGGAACTTTGTTTATAAATCCCGGTGATCCAGTTTATGAAGGACTCATCATCGGAGAACACAGCAAGGGCAATGAATTAGATGTCAATCCAACAAAGACAAAACAATTGACCAATATGCGAGCCTCTGGAAAGGATGACAATATCAAGCTATCTCCACCACGATTAATTTCGCTGGAGCAGGCGTTGTCATACATACAAGATGATGAGTTGGTAGAAGTTACTCCTGGAGCAATTAGGTTGAGAAAGAGATATCTCGATCAAATCACTCGCAAAAAAATGAGTAGATCAAAATAGTAATGAGTGGACCAGACTTTTTTTATGATGGTGATGAGTGGGTTTTCGTCGATTAATGATGCTATCAGATATGTAGCACGTACTCATCCCACAATTAAAATAGTCCAAGTTTCGGCGTGAAAATGATGACATCGTTGAAATATGCATACTCTCCATTGTCTTTTGGATTCATTAATAAGAAACCAAATGCTTGTCGTGGAGGAACATTTTCTGTGCGGGTTCCATCAGTAAATGCAAAAGCATTAGTTTCACTAAAATATATATTGCCAAACTCGACCAATATCTTAGTTTCTCCGTCACTGATCTTCAAATCCTTGTATATAGATGAAGGAGACATATTGGAACCATATCCTACTATGCTGCAACCATGTGCTGTTCTGGTTCCAAAATGTTTCATTGAAGTTGGCAACAAATCGTTCTGAGTCGACAACATTACCCGCCATAAAAAGCTTACCTTTCCGTTTGCTACACCTTTTACGCAATGCAAAAAACAAAATGGACTGTGTCCGTAGAAAAAAACATATGGATTCTGTGAAATACAATACATTGTTTTTCCTGGATAAATCGTTAAGCACGCAGAAATTATTGAAATTCTAAAATCATTCGACGTAATTTTTTTATTAGTTCTATTTTGTGAAACATTTTGCAACATATTTGCGCAGCAATGCGCAGCGAATATCATTTTCGATTGTATATGCTTGTATCTCGGAATGTCATGCATGTAATACAAAATCGCCATCAGTACCGGTATGGCAATGGCGAATTCGATAAAAATCGCTCCTATATGAGCTCTTCTAAGAGCCTGCCCCCCCCCCCCGTTGCATTACCGTCA
>JAISZX010000110.1 GCA_031284365.1 Holosporaceae bacterium | reverse complement strand
AGGATCAACGATTATCAAAGGAAATATGGTTCAAGATCATGTACATATGCTGATATCGATTCCCCCAAAGTATTCAGTTGCAGATGTGATAGGATATATCAAAGGTAAATCTGCTATAGCTGTTGCCAGACAATTTGGAAACAAAAAGAAAAATTTCAATGGAGAACAGCTTTGGGCTAGAGGTTACGCTGTTTCTATGGTTGGATTTGAAGAGCAAACGATCAAAAATTACATTAGAAATCAAGAACGTTTGGGCGGAATAGGTTCAAGCGAAATTGGTGGATTTTAGGTTATGAATATTGGCAGTCTTTGAGACTGCTTACTTCCGACAAGCTCCCGGCTACGCCGGGACGTTATGACTTTTTTAATGTATTGGATGTAGAGTAGAAACGTTGGTATGTAGTTGCGTAAAAATGAATGTGTCTTTTTATTGATGAAGGAGGTTACTATGAACGCACTCAGAAATATATTGTGTTTTTTTGTATTGAGTTTTATTCAAATTGTTTGTGCTGTTAATTTGAAAGATTTTAAAGTGATCAGAGTTGGGTCAGCACCGCATCTTAAATATGATAAGGGAAGAGGCTCAGAAAATAGAGTTGGGTCAGCACCGCATCTTAAAGATGATGAGGGAAGAGGCTCAGAAAATAACGATCTTAAAGCTGACGATTTTAAAGCTTATGGATATGCATTACAAAAAATTGGACTGGATCCAAAAAACGTTCTGCACATCTCCGATTGGGAAGAGGCTTATACAGATCATGCAACAGAGCAGTGGTACAAGCATGTAAAATACAAAATAACAGGTGATGAGAATGAGCATCACAAATTGATGAATCTGTTCGAAGGGATTTATTCCGAAGACGATTCGATACGTAAGAATGCTGCATTGGGCAAAGTTGGTGAAAAAGAGGTTGATCAAGGTGAGTTCATGCGTGGGAAGGTAGATTTGATCATTACCGACTACAGTGTATCTAGTTTCTTGAATTTAAAACCGGAAGAAACGTACTTTACCCGTTTAGCGGATCTTCTTAAACCTGGAGGAAAAGCGATATTCACATGTACAAAATTTACGCCTGGAAGCACGTATAATCTTGTTAAAGAGAGGCAGGAATACAAAGGCTGCGGCCAAGATGTAACTTTCACTGCAAACAAGTACAGTGATTGGGAAGACTATTGCAGTAAAAACAATGAATCTCAGACACTAGAAGTGGAAAATTCTCTCTACGAACTCGGATATGGTTTTACCTACATAAACTGCAACGGGATTACAACAAAGGCGGATGCGATAGATATCATAGTGCTAACGAGAACATCATAGTGCTAACGAGAATAATATAAATAATTACTCTTGTTAGTTTTTCTTTTGTTCAGAAATTCTTATTTTCTCCGGAAAGCCTTGATGAAAAATCAGGGCTTTTTTATTTTTTTACCACCTTTGGTATCTTTATCGACTTTTTATTGATTTTTGCATTAAAATTGTCGCGCAGGCAGTTTTCTACTCATAAGCGTCAGTGGTTTTAGGTGAATTTTGTAACAAATCTATTTTCTATTTTACAATTAAGATCTCAAGATTATAAAAAAATTTACATTGGCATTTTTATTTAGACTTTTTCAGTCGTTTGCTGTATAAAGCAGTTTGGTTAATTAATAGGTGACAGCTATGGTGAAAGCATCGTGCAGTAAGTTTGATGTTGGAGAGGAGTCTGAGACTCCGAATAATTGTTCAAAAGAAAGCCATCGTAAGGATGGCTTTTTTTTTGAGCTCAAAAATCTTCCAAATGGGATTTTCGCAATTTCCCTATTTGGTCTGTTTCTTGGAATTTCAACGACTATGGTCTATAGTCAATTAAGTTTGTTTTTGAAGTATGAGTTGGGAGCATCAACGGCGGATATAACGCTTCTGGATGGTGTGGTTGAGTGTATATCGTTTATAGTTCGAATTTTTTCTGGCCCCATCAGCGACTTTCTGGGGGAAAGAAAGATGATATTGTATGTTGGGTGTTTTATAACATTATTTGCCAGATCGTTCATTTCAATTGTTAGCTCGTGGTGGGCAGTATTTGTGGTACAGTCGGCGGAACGAATTGGAAACGGTGTTCAGGCAACGCCGCGCGATGCGTTAATCGCAGATTTAAGTCCCAGCGATCGCTGCGCCAGATCGTTTGGTTTCAGTAGGTCCATGAAAACGGTTGGCAGTTTGTTTGGAACTTTGATTGCTGTGCAGATCATGTTTCTAACTTCCGGTAATTACAGAATAGTGTTTGCATGCTCGGTTATTCCGGTGGTTGTTGCCATATTTTGCCTATCGCGGGTAAAGACTCCAATGGAAATAAAAGGTGAAGTTGAAAAAGTAAATAAGCGAGAAAATCCATTCAAAAAAGAGTATCTAAAATCACTTGACAACACATTTTGGAAGATGATTCTTCTTGCGTTAATTTCTGAGATGGGACACTTTACCGAGCACGCGTTTCCATTGTATGCCAGCGAATTTTTGTCTACGGCAATTTCAGGTTCTGTAAGTTCTTTGGTTAGTACGGGGCAAGTTCTAATGTGCTTTCCTATTGGAATTTTGGCCGATAAATACGGAAAAAGAAATCTCATTGCAGTGTGCATGATGCTCATGATAGTTGCAAATCTTTTCTTTATATCTGCCAAATATATCGGATCTTTCCCACTAATTAATATCTACGCTGGAGCATTTTTGTGGGGAGCGCAAACCACTGCGGTGCAGGGATTATTTCTATCATTGATAAGCGAAAAAGTGGACTTTCATCTCCGGGCAACGGCAATGGGAATTTACTTCTTCATGCTAGGAATTGCCTATCTATCCGCGTCATTTGTTAGTGGAAAGATATGGGACGCTTTTGGCAGTACCTACGCATTTTTGTACAGTATGTCATTTTCGTTCTTGGCGCTTTGCGCGTTTAAAATACTTCTGCCGCGTTCACTAGAACAAAAAGCATGATTTTTTTCAGAACACCAGAGTTTTGGTATCGCAAACCAAGTGTTATCCAAAAGCTGATTCTGAAACCAGTTGCAAGCCTCTACGAGTACATCTCCACCAGAAATTATCGTAAAGGCTATTTTTATAAAAGCTGCGGAACAAGAGTAATTGCTATTGGAGGTGTAACTCTTGGAGGATCAGGGAAAACACTTGTGGTACAATCTATTTGTGAAATTCTGCAATCACAAGGTAGAAAAGTGGCAATTTTAAGTAGAGGATTTGGTAGGTCATCCAGCGAAATTTTGCGGGTGAATGGAGCAATCCATTCATACAAAGACGTTGGGGATGAACCGTTACTGTTGGCTCGCTCTGCTCCTGTGTACGTGGGGAAAGATCGATCAAAAACTGCGCAATTGGCCGAAGCTGACGGTGCAGAAGTTTTAATTCTCGATGATGGAATGACGCAAAAATACCTACAGCCAGATTTAAAACTAATAGTTGTCGACAGTGAACAATTCTTTGGAAATGGAGAGATGTTTCCACTTGGCCCAAATCGGTTAAATTTCGAAAAAATAAAACACGATATCGATGGAGTAATCATTCTAGATCGCAACGGAAACGATTTTAACGTTTTTGATGAAAAAATTCATACATTTTGTGGAAGGATACAAACGAATTCTCCAGTTGGGAGTAAAATTGCGTTCTGTGGCATCGGATATCCAGATAAATTCTTTAATTCTCTTAAAAATTGTATAGAAAAGATTGCGTTTCCAGATCATTATCCGTTCTCAGACGACGAAATTGAAAAACTTATTTTAAAAGCAAAAAAAAATAATGCACAGCTGGTCACCACAGAAAAAGATCTTTGTCGTATTTCACAAAAATATCACAATTCGATAGTTCCAGTACTTGCGTCAATTGATTGGATAAGGCCACCAATATTGAAGAAGTAGAAAAGCGTTTATGAGTCTGTTTAGATCTTGGATTTTTGAAAACATTGTAAATAAAAGATTATGTAGTTGCTTATGAATTGACAGCTGGAGCTAACATATGCATTACTTTTGAGTGTTTTTCTCGCTTGTT
>JAISZX010000084.1 GCA_031284365.1 Holosporaceae bacterium | reverse complement strand
TTGTTGCTGCTGCTCTATGCAACTTACATCTAATTCGCAAAAATTAAATCTACAAAATTTCCGCCTTTTCAACCCTCTTCTCTCATATATTACTTATCCCAGAACAGGGTTAATTTTTTATATGCAATTGTAGACTTACACCCATTCTTTTATTACATCTTCAAAATATGAAACTGCTTCCAATTCCGAAACGATGCGAATATTTGCGTATCCGATAATTTTGCTGAGGAACTCACGCTGAGAAATGATAGATCCGGTTTAAAGTAGCTCACAGCTTCAGATTTTACCTTTTAGTCATATACATAAGGAGATACTTGGCGATACAGACTTTATGTACGTTTATCGCCGCTTCCAGTTGCATAAGAGGCTTCAGCGCAATCGTATTTTTCTCGGTTTTTATTTCCTGAGTCTTTAATTTAATCCGAATGTTCAAACCGCTTTGTTTGGTCATGTCGTTGGAAGACACCGGAGCAAGGGATTTAACCGTTCCTTTTATGGTTCCGTAAATTTGATAGGGGAAATCACGCAATTTTATTATGGTTTCGTTTCCAACTTCAATTAAACCGCAATTGGCCTTGTTCATGACGACTTCCGCTTCGATGGCTTCGTCTTTAGGAACTAGCTGCGTAACGATTTGAGATGCCGTTACGACGCTGCCTCCATGGAAGAGCAAATTGAATACTACGCCGTCTGTATTCGCATAGATCTTCATTTTTCGTATGCGCTCTTGTATATTATTGATATCTTTTTCCAAAATATCGATATTTTTTAGATTTTCCTCCAGCTGAAGCCTGTTGGTTCGCTCGAAATCGAATCTGAGGGTTTCCAGCTCTTTTTCATAGGCAATGCGTATATTTTTTGCTACTTCCAGCGCAGTTTTTTGCATTTGCAGATGAGAAGATGCATCGATGTATTGTTTCTGAATATCATATTTTGCTATCTCCGCCATCACTTTTTTGGAAATCAGCTGCAGAAGGCGATCCAGATACTCTTTGGCCGCGTCGGCGAGCTTCTGAAATAATTTTATAGATTCTTTTAAAGTGTTTTCTTCTTCTTGTTTAGCCTTTATTTGATTAAAGATGCAGGTTTGTTTAGCGAGGAAAGTGTTTTTCTCATGTTGATAAATATTGGCGGCAGACTGTATCAATAAATTATCATCGGACAGACCTTGAAAATTTGGTTCTCGGTTTTCCAGTAGGGCGTTGATTCTTTCGTTGGTCAGCAACAATATGCTTTTTGTGTGCTCGAGATTCTTCAACTCATTTACCCAAATCTTCACGTCAAATTCAATCAGCAAATCGCCTTTTTTAACCCGTTGGTTCTCCTTTATATGTATTTTTAGAATTGTTGCCGCCTCAGGAGCCTGTATCGTTTGGATTGTATTTGTAACAATTGTACGTCCTTCTCCTTTGGATGTAATATTTATGGGGATCAGAGCAATTATTAGCATAAAGGCCAGAAAAACGAATTCTATAACTTTTGATACAAAATTATAACTAATGTCAGGAAATAGATATTTCAGATCCGTCATGATATCTTTCCGTTTTTAATTTCAACGGCACGATCCAGGTATTGTTTGAAGGCATTTTGATGAGAAATCATAATGACTGTATTTTCTTTCGCTACTTCAAAAAGATTTTTCAAAACTTCCCCTTCAGTTTGAGGATCAAGAGCCGTAGTGGCTTCGTCGAATATTAATATTTTCGGTTTTCTAACGACGGCGCGAGCAATCATGATTCTTTGACGCTGCCCAGCAGAAAAATTCGCGCCTCTTTCCTCAACTACGGTTTCATATCCAAGCGATAATTTTGAAATGAATTCATGAGCTCCTGCACAAACAGCAGCCTCGATAATTTCTTCCCTGGTTCTCTCCGGAAATCCAAGGCTAATATTCTCAGCAACAGATCTTTTGAATAGAACTCCTGTTTGACTTACGACTCCAAAATGTTTTCTCAGAGAAACCGAATCGAAAAGAGAAATATCCTGACCATCGATCAAAATACTGCCGTTTGTAGGCTTATGTAATTTTTGCATCAAATTAACAAGAGTTGTCTTCCCACAACCGCTGGATCCGATTATGCCGATTTTTTCTTTTGGCTTAATCTTAAAAGAGATGCGGTCAAGTACGGCGTCGCTTTCTTGGTATTCGAAAGATAAATTGCAAACTTCTATTTCTCCGGATTCAATTTTTATCTCCGGAAAAGATATTCTTTCGCAGGCAGTAGATTCCGATGTGACGATGTCCTTCAGTTTATCAACCGCAATAGCCGTCGTCTGAAAGTCTTTCCATAGTTCGCATATGCTAATTATCGGTCCCGTTAATTGCCCAACATAACTTGTGAATGCAATAAATTGCCCAAGTTTTAGTTCTCCATTGATGATAAGATACATTCCATACCACCACATCAGTATGTATGAAATTTTTCCGATTGATCCCTGAATGACAGAAAACACCGTGTCTATTTTTTTGAGAGCTACTGAATTGCGAAGTATTTCTAAAATTTCATCAAACCAAATTTTATGGAAAAATTCATTTGCATCCGTTTGATATATGGTCTCAACTCCTCCAACTGACTCCACAAGAGTTCCATTATGGACATTAGCAAGCACGACGGAATGATCGGCTAGTTTCTGTCGTTTCTGAGTCCAGTAATAGGATACGTAGAAATCTATCGGCATTGTTATTATTGCAATAAATGTAAGCATAGGACTCAGATAAATTAAGAAGAACAAAAAAACTATTCCGAAGAATACGTCCATTATTAATTTCATGGGTTTCTCTGAGAGATAAGTTCTTAACGTGTTCGATGATAACATTTTCGATACCGTATCTCCTGTTCTATTACCGGTAAAAAATTCAAATGGTAATCGGAAAAGAGCGTCAAAAATTCCCGTCGATATATCCGTCGATAATCTCGTAAAACTAGAAAACATCATCCAATCTACAAGAGTGTTCAAAATCGTTTCGATAATATACAGTCCCACCATGGCCAGCATTACGGCAGCAAGCGTGTAGGTTTGGGAATGCGGCAGAACATCGTCTATCAAAATCATCGTAAGAAGTGGAGAAATAAAACTCAAAATCCTCAAAACAAAAATCACAACTGACGAATGACAAAATTCCCGGAGGTATTCCTTCGTCAGCGACCATACAAATTTAATGGGGTAAGAGTTTGGTAATTCCAAAAAAACGATCCTCTCTTTTTGTTGTCAAAAATCACGCAAAAACCGTTTGGAACTAATTCAACTTCGAGTTTAGGAAAACAGTTCATTGATGCGATCATCTAAAGAATGTTTGTCGTCTATTTTTATCAAGACATAAGTTCTTTTGTTTTTGTGAATTATGCTAATCGGTGCTTTATCATCAAATAGCGGTAGCAAATTATTTAGTACTTTCAATTGCTTTTTATCCCTAAAAATTACCATTATTGTCTCATTTGTAGTTTGTGTATACTTTATTTCGTCATCTGTTAATTTTGAAAAGTTCGTATAATAAAACCAGGAAATGTGAATTTTTTCAGATAATTTAAAAAACAAGTCCCTCTCGCTAATAAAATTAGGACATATTACACTAACTTTTTTCAAACATATATTCGGATCCATATATCCATTGGGACAAACTCTATCGAAAATTTTTACTGCTTTTTCCAGAAAAACATCATCTATTGTTTTTGAGTTATCAAAATAGTCTTTCGTAATTTCATACAAAGCAGAAGCAAATCCTCTAACACAATACTCTTCTTTTTTTAAATCTACCTTCTTTCGGGAAAGTGTCTCTTGAACTAGACCGTTTCCAAGAACTATAGCTAACGCTTCATTTAAATACCAACTAACAACTATTGCGTTTTTGGATGGAATTTTTGAAATTAGCGTTTCAAACTTTTCTTGCCCGTATGCGGCATTACACATAGCGTGAGAAAATTCATGCGCCACGACACTCAACTGCTTGTTTAATTTCATTCTTTGAGATGCTAATGACGGGCAACACATCAAGATTATGACATAAACATCATTACCATGAACAAAATTTTCCAAACAGAATCCGCTGGAATAAGACTGTTTCTCCCCTAATCTTGAATAAAAACAATAAATATGGGCATTTTTAGTTACTCCCCAAAATTTTCTTATTTTTTCAAACAACAATTTATTGTTTTCCACAAATGATCTGGATAATAATAAGCTGTCTGATCTTAGTGAAAAAATATCTTTTTCAGGAATTTTTAATTTCTTATTTTTTACATACCCATAAAGATTTAATTTACTAAGTACAGGATGATCTTTCCTTAAAATTCCTGATAAAAAACAAATGGTTTCAGCAGGAGACATTATTTGACACAAATCTTCCCCGCTTCTATAAAGAACATCGGAAGGGATTAGTGGATCATTATTATATGCTTTTGCATACCAATACCCTTGTTCTGTTACTTTAAAAGCCAATGAAATTGACGCATTAACTTGAAAAACAGAAAAGGAAAAAACAACGATTAAGCATTTAAACAAGGGCATTCTTTTTCTCCAGCCAATGCTTTCAACAACTTATCTTTGGGGTAACCATATTTGAGCAATTTGGCTGCAACCATAGGGAATAAATTGCCCCATACTTTACAGTAGATACCTTTATTGGAAAATCTACTTTGAGAATTAAATCTCTCCACCATACTAGTGCCACCTTGACACGCATATTTCCAGCAACATTCATCACAATCTTTAGGAAATTTTTGTTGAGCATTATGAAGCTCCTTAAAAATTTTCGCAGAAAAAATATCTTCCAAACTATCTTTTAATATATTTTTGCCTATGTCCATTAAATCACTGCTTGTCGAAATAAGTTCGTCTGGCGGAGATACATCACCGTTTGTATGTATAGTAATAGCCGGGTAGTTTCCTTTATCTCTGTTGAAAGCAAAATCCATGAGCGAAGGCCTACCTAACAATGTGTCAACAATATTATCAAACATCCTAATTTCCACAGTTTTATCATCCACAGCAAACCAAATGTCCATCCACTTCATAAGATAATCAGAAATCTCATCAACATATCCTTGCGATGGGAGCGTATCATGAGTATAATCTCTAAGCAATATATCCATGTTTCTTATACCGATATTGTCTATCAGATAGTTCCATATTTTTTGCGGATCAAAATGTGGATCAGCAACCATTAAAACGCCAAGATCCATCTGTTCTTCAACACACATGCGCATATTTTTGTCAACAATATCAAAGCTTCCCTTACCATTCTTAAGTTTTCTGTGCAGATTTTGATATTCTTCAGGACCATCTATACTGATGCCACATTTCACGTTATATATTTTAAATAGCTCTCACCAATGTTTGCTTAAAAGAACCCCATTTGTTTGTAAATACAGTTCATATGGCACATCCATATTGTTTTCTAAAACGTGGCATAGCTCTTCAAAATACTCATACCCAACCATTAACGGTTCTCCACCATGGAAATTAATGGTTACGTCTGATATTGAGTCACTTCTATTGTTATAATCGCTTATTATAGAGCACATTCTATATAAAACATCTTTTTGAATGAAGCTGGGATGATTTTTATAGGCTGTGGATTGTCCTCTAAAAAAATAGCAGTAATCACACGCAAGAGGCATACTTCCGATATTTTTAATATTACGCCCCTTCAAGAGTGAAGTGCAACAGTGGTATTAATTGAGATTTGAGTATCTAAAAACTTCTAGTTGAGTAAGAATTTATTTGAAAAGGTCATATGAAGAAGTTAATCTCGAATTTGATTTAATAAGGAGGTTAACATGGCTAGAAAGGCCTATCATCACATGATCCAAGCCCAAAGATGCAGTATGAAGCACTGTTGTCAATGGGAATGTCGCGTCGCGGTATCGCAGCCAAAATAGGAGTAAGCGCATCGACGGTTTCCCGAGAGATTGCGAAGAATTCAGCATTCGGTGCTTACAAAAGTGTTGGAGCACATGAAATTTCGTTGCATAGAAGATCATTGGCAAGCAAAATTCCGAAGAAGATGAAAGGAGAGCGAGAGGCACTCGTACTAAAAGGTTTGATGGACGATTGGAGTCCGGATCAAATTTCCGGTCGCCTGAAAGGTCGAGGTATTTCGATCAGTCAGGAAACAATATATGCGTATGTGCGGCGGGACAGGGCGTGCGGAGGCCGTCTCTATGAGCATTTGCGTCACGGAGGCAGGAAATATCGGGCAAAGTCTGGTAAGCAGGCCGGAGTTGACTGCATCCCCAATCGCGTTGATATATCAGAGCGTCCGGCGGTTGTTGATGAAAAATCGCGCATCGACGATTGGGAGGGCGACACTGTGATCAGTCACGGTAGCCGTTGCGCCCCCGGTTACTCCGGTCGATAGCAAATCAACATACTCAAAAATCAAAAAAATTGGCAGAAGAACCAAAGAAAATACAAGCAATGCTATCAATAAGTTATTGAAAGGATTACCGGCAATGAGCATCACCTATGACAACGGAGGAGAATTCGCTGATCACCAAACAATCTCCAGGAAAACTGGCGCTGATATTTATTTCGCAAGGCCATATCATTCCTATGAACGCGGTCTAACTGAGCATACGAATGGCCTGATACGACAATATTTGCCAAAAAAATTCGATTTTAAAGACGTTTCTGATGTGGAAATTCAAAAAAACGAAAATAAATTAAACTGTCGACCACGAAAAGTGCTAGAACTTAGAACGCCATTCGAGGTCTTCTTCGGATTTCAATTAAATACAACCGGCGTTGCACTTCACTTTTGAAAGGGCGCTTTGCAAAAATCATCTGTAAAACAAAACAGCGCTGTGATATTATGACGCATGGTTAGATCTTTCTTTTAAACCATTGAAAGTCTAACCTATCTTCTTCTCTTTTTTAACTAAATTCTAATCCACAGTTCGCGTTACTAATTCCACGACTTTTCTGATTCCAAAATGAATCTGTTTAGAGCCGGGATTTTTGGAAATATTGTAAACAAAAGATTATGC
>JAISZX010000131.1 GCA_031284365.1 Holosporaceae bacterium | reverse complement strand
CTGAAACCATGATTCTGGCATTTTGTTGTTGCTTTTTTAATGGTTCAAGCGGCGATGTTCCAAAATTACTGAAAGCTATGGAAAAAGTTGGGGTAATCTCACATTTTGATGAATCAGATTTTTCAAACAGAAGTAAAATTGAAGCGTATATACAAGCAGTGAACCAAAAAATAGAAAACACAAAAGAAACGGTTTATAGTTGCACATTTGAGGCTGGGGAAAATACATTATCTCTGGAGCAATTTTTGGCGGCATTTTGCGGGAAAAACGGTATTGTTCCTTATCCATCAAGTGCTTTATTTGAACAAAATATTAATGTTATGCTTCCCAATGGAAATCATTTCCCTGATTGTGTTGAAACTGCAATAAGACATTTTGTAACAATGATGTGTGAATATGATTCAAAAGAAGATAAAATTAAAGTGCCGAGTGGATTTAGGGATGAAGTAAAGGAATTTTTTGCAAAATATAATAAAAGGGCTACGACTAACGGACACATGCAGTCTGTGCATAACGATTGGGCTAATTTATGTCATAATGTTCCTCGCGCTAGATTCGATTACAATAAAATCCTTAAGACGAAAAACTTGTCGTCAAATTGGAAGAACTTTCTTGAAATAGTTGTGTACTTAACTGGGAATAAAATTAAAGTTCCTAATGATCGTCCACCATATCTTTGTTATCATGGTACGGTAGATATTGCAAAAACACTTGGCGATATCGTTGAGCAATCCGGCAGAAAAGATGCAATTTTTAATTTTATCAATATTAAAAGTTATACAAATGACGTCGAGTGCAAAATTAGTAAACAAGGAGAGCCTGACTTTAATTTCACTATTTCCATAGATTGTTGTCACTCATCTTTGCGTGCCGGGAACATAGACAAATCACCAATACTTTATCGTTTGTTGGAAATCGAAAACATATATGGGGATATGCTTATATCTTATGTGCGAATGCCTGGTGATATCCAGCAAATAATACAACCATTCGAAGACAGAGTTGATGTAAAAAATATGATACGAAGAAAGTATGCTCTTAATTGCATTGCTCCTGCTTTGACAATGAGGGATTCCACATTAGAGAATTTTCGTAAGTATTTCTTTTCTGATTTTTCAAAAAATGTTTTACGTTATCTCGTTAAAGATGTCAGAAAGATCGAAGATGTAACAGAAAGTTTAGCTGAACAGCTTAAATGTCTGGCAGCTTTGTGTGAAGCAAACGGTGTCCCAATAGTGAGTTTAACGTCGCCTGGTTGTGACTTCGATACTATTGATGGAGTTGGATCATTATTTAAAATGCAAGAAAGATACGCAGAAAATTCAACTATAGGTAAAGTCATTAATGAAATCAAGAAAATATTTACTCAAGCCAAAGGACAATTTTTTGTTGTACGTATGTCTACAGAGTGCAACATTACGGAAGACTTTCTTTATTTCATAAAAAACAATGATTTTATTAATTTAAAATTTATTGATGTAGAATTGAAAGACAGGTTTATTTTTGAGGCTGAATCAAAAAACAAAATATTTAACATGGGTGAGTGGCATTTTGCACAAGGTGGGACTATTGATCTGACAAGGTGTGCTGAAGCAGCAAATTACAAGTGTAACTATACAGTAAAACTTGATGATCGTCATAATGGCGCGCAAATCATTGAGAAAAAAGAAAGTGAAACAGCTCAAGTGCGTATTGAATTACCAGCTAACAGTTGTTTGAGTTTTTACGTTACGCGCAAAGATCAGTGCCCGCCGGACGCGGTAGCGCAACAATAGCATTTACTCGGCTCTGTTGATGAAATTATTGCGATTTTTGTAAAGTTTATACGACTTTTAGAAATTTTTTGATTTCATCAGCAGTGCTTAGATGGTGCAGTTTTAACAGCTGATTACGCTGAAAAAAATGGAGCAGATTACTACGCTCGCGACGCTAAGCAGAGCGAAAAAGGTATTTGGCTAAGTTTCCTTAGTTAAATTATTGTAGTTTTCAAAAACTTGACATATTTTTTAGCATTAAGTGAAAACATGTTAACAGGTTTTGTTTGTGGTTTGGTTGTGCTCAATTCTATGGCAGCCATAGAGGGTAGGGACATCATCTTCACGAGCGAAATTATGAAAAAAGACGATAAGATGCCGACGACATTCGCCAATGCATTGGCGATACTTAAATCAGATTGGCTTTTAAAATTAAGGAACTACGGAAATATTACTTATGCTGAGAATCGTACTGACGAAAGGAGCAGAGTTGATGCGAGAAATATAGGAAAGGCCCCTGTAACAAGTCTATTGGCAAAACTTTTTCCGTGTAACGGCGGAGTATTAGAGGTGTCTACAGGCTCACTCACACTTGAGATCCTAAGATACTGTTCAGCTTTTGCTCAAATTAATTGGCGTGAGACCAAAATCTCATTAACGTGCTTTTTGCACCAGCATAAAAACTGGTTCTCCACGCCATTGCAACAGGTTAGCAATTCCTTGTCACTTCTTAAACATACAAGCATATACAGCCTTTATACAATTTTTTTTGATCTCGCGGCATAGGATTTTTTTTTAAATAGGCACTTCCAAATAATTCGGCCTAAGAAATGTAATATTTTTTAGAAAAATCCATCATTGCACTATTTTTCCATTAATCTAAAAATAATCAGTTGGAATATCCGATTCCTCATTGCTAATTGACTTTAAACCTAGAGATTGAATCATGTAGATGTTGAGCCAATAATCGTAATTTTATTGTCTGCACACTGCATAAGGCGATTCGCAGGCCGCCGTCGATGGGAAGCACAAACACATTTTTGCTTTTCAGATCCTGGATGACATTTCTTGCAGTTTCGGTGTCCAACGGAATCGTTAAAAAAAATCCTCCGCTAAATGGCAGATGATGCAAGCCAATTTTTTCGGCTTCCTCCATAAAAACAGCGGACCTCTTTTTTAGAATCCCGATAATGTTGTCTCTTTCCGCCATTAATCTAGCGGAAAGATTGCCGTCCTCATGCAATTTCACAAACAAATCCATGCCACCCTTAGGTACAGTTGACCATGTTGACCTGCACAACACAGCCGATACTCGATTAAAATCGTCGATTACTTCTCTGCTGGATGATATGGCCACTGCAGCACCAACTCTTAATCCGTAGCATGTCAATGATTTTGAAATACTGAATGCTATTACAGTAAGAATATTTTCCGGTAGGTTGCTAAACAATTTGAAATGTCTGCGAGCTTCGCTGTGGCCTCGGAAATCGTAATCTAGATACGCAACGTCATTCAGCAATACTACATCTCCAAATTTTGCTGCCTCTTCCAAAATCTTCATGATTTGCTCCCATTCTTCAAAAGAAAGAGAATAGCCTGTTGGGTTATGACATGGATCATTTATCAGCAGCACGGTTTTACGCTGTTTCTTAGCAATTTTTATAACCTTCCGAGCGAGATCATCAAGAGAAAATTTGTCCCCATCAAACAAAACATAAGATTCATAGTTTAAGCCATTGCTTTTGGCAAATACTTTGTATGGCTCCCACATGTATTCTGGCAAAAGAATCGTTTGACCAGGATCAGTATATCCTCTGATAACATTGCTGATGGCTCCACTTCCTCCAATTGTTGCAGTGACCCCAATATTAAAATTAGAAAAATATTTATTGCCCAAAATGTGTTTTTTTACAGTTTCCTTGTAGTCATACGAACCGGTTAGAGCAGTTGCATAACCGAACAAATCCACTGAAGAAAAACTTTTATATGTTTCGTCAACAACTTCCATAACTACGAGGTTTTCGTTTTCATCATGAAAACAGCCCAAAACAGACTTTATGACAGCATCACGTCCATATAACTTTTCCGCATTCCAAAGATTGTCCATGATGGAAAATACTTCTTCTTTTGGCATATAGACGTCTTTTAATATTTGAGTTACTAACACAGCTATTCCCCTTACATTTTATGATGGTAATTAGTGTACACAGTTATCACTGTTTTTTCAATCTGTTTGTGTTTTTAAAATATCACAACTTCAAGATATGTAGGCAACTAATAAGCAAACATTATCATGTTTACCAAGCTTTAGCTTTTACACAAAGATTAGATTAGAGTTGTCGCAAAATAGCAGTACTAAATTTTCAAGCAGCATGGAGTATATTAACTAAACCTTATACCACAGAGGTGGTCTCACATGTATTGAACTTACATACTTTTGCGATTTTAACGGAATATCTAGCAGCTGCAAATGTTCAATTTAAGAAATATGCTCGTTCAAAATGAGAATCAGGACAAAACTGCTTAAAAATTCAGCATTACTGAAGTACTAAAATCCTGTTTCTCATGTGGAATTGGTATATAATGCATAGTAATGTTTTTTTCATGCCAGTAATTGAATTTAATGAATATATGTGATATGATGCGGTTCTGTTTAGAGTTGGTAGGCTTGGTGTGAAGGGTATACCTGGCTTACGTATCAATAATGGAGGAAAAAGTGCCCAAATTAAAGACGAAAAGCGCTGCAAAGAAGCGTTTCAATTTTACGGCTTCTGGAGCTGTGATAGCGCAGCCTGCTTTCAAAAGACATAATCTTAGAAAGCGTTCACAAAAAATGAAGAGGCAGGCGCGTGGAACGATGGTTTTGAGTGTCTGTGACACGAAAAACGTAGTTAAGTACATGCCATACAGATAGGAAGTAATAAAATGCCACGAGTAAAAAGAGGTTTAACGACGCATGCGCGTCATAGGAAAGTTATAAAACTTTCGAAGGGATTTATTGGTCGCTCGAAAAATTGTTATCGTTCTGCAATCGAAAGACTGGAAAAGTCCATGCAGTTCGCATACAGGGATCGACGCAACAGAAGGCGCGATATGCGCGAGCTATGGATAGTGAGGATCAATGCTGCTGCCAGAGAACACGGATTGAAGTATTCTCAATTTATTTATGGATTGGGAAAGGCGAACATTTCAATCGATCGAAAAATTTTGTCAGAACTTGCCATCAACGATAAAGTAGCATTCGCTGAGATTGTAAACAAAGTGAAGACCGTGTTAGCTTGATATCGGTTTTAGGTGACTTTAATGGATGATGAGATTTGTGAATTGCCAGTTGGGTATGAGCCTTCAGAGGATGAAGAGTTTATGAACAACTTTCAGCGCGAGTATTTTCGTCGCAAGCTGATAAAATGGAAGAATGACGTTCTCAGTGATACTGATGAAATAATGCAGTATCTGCAGGAGGAAGGCAAGACTTGCACAGATATCGCCGATAAAGCATCAACTGAAATAGATCTGGCTTACAAGTTGCGCAGCAAAGAGAGAGTCCGAAAATTGGTTAATAAAATTGACGAGGCTCTCCTTAGAATTAAGAACGGAACCTACGGATATTGCGAAGAAACCGGAGAGCCTATCTCTCTAAAAAGGTTGGAGGCAAGGCCAGTGGCAATGCTGAGCATTGAGGCGCAAAAACGGCATGAAAAACAAGAGCGCACCCAGAAAGATGATGAATAATGGAAAGTAGTACTGTGGAAAAAGTAGAAGAGAAAAAAAAATGTGATCGGATAGATAAGAAAAAGAAATTTAAAGAGGATATGCGTTTCATTGTTATCTTTGTTTCTTTCTTTTCGTTGTTTAGGTTTTTTGTTTTTGACTGGTACATTGTACCGTCCAGCTCTATGGTTCCAACATTGTTGATAGGAGATATGCCTTTTGTTGAAAAATTCGCATACGGATTTAGTAAACACAGCATTTGGTTCAGTCCAAATTTATTTTCCGGAAGAGTGATGTTCAGAGATAACGTAAAACGCGGTGAAATTATTGTGTTTAAACACCCACAGGATAGCAGAAATCCGGAAAACAACGATATCAACCTCATTAAACGTGTAATTGCGTTGCCTGGAGATAGAGTTGCTGTGGAAAATGGCGTTATTAAGGTGAACGGAGTTTCAGCAAGTTTGATTTTTCAGAAAAAAATGGTGTATCATGATACACATATCCACAATTATAATGAGTTAAATCTTTATGAAGAGAAGCTTCCTCTTTCAGATGCTCCTCCTCACATAGTTGCTTATATTGATGAGATGAAATTTTCTTCACCGAACAATTTTCCGGAAGTCACAGTGCCTCCTGGACATTACTTCGTGATGGGAGACAATCGTGATTGCTCAAAGGATTCACGTTGCGGACTTGGATTTATTCCAGCAGAGAATTTAATGGGACGGGCTTGGTTCGTTGTTTATTCCATAGCGAACGGAGTTAAGCTTTGGGAATTTTGGCTGTGGCTTCAGAATATAAGGTACGATCGTATTCTTAAAAGGATCATTTAATGCCGATGCCGTCACTTGGCGATAGCGTAGCGAAGCTGCAAAATATAATTGAGTATGTTTTTAAAGACCTCAATATTGTTGCTGTTGCTTTATCGCATCCAGGTTTGAATAAAAGCAGGAAAAATGTCAGCAAGGATTTTGAAAGATTAGAATTTCTAGGAGATAGGGTTCTTGGTTTGTCGTTGTCCTGTCTTTTATACAGAAAATTTCCAGAGGATAGTGAGGGTGATCTAGCAATGCGGATTTCGGTTCTGGCTGGAACGGATTTTCTCATTGATCTTGCGAAGAAAACAAAAATTGTCGATTGTTTTTCATTCCCTAAAGATTTTTTTGTGTCGATAAATAAAAACTCATCGTCTATTGCAGATATGATAGAAGCTGTTCTTGGCGCCGTGTTTCTTGATTCAAATTTTGAAATAGTAATGAATGTTGTTACCAAATTGTGGAAAGATGACATTGATAATATAGTTTACAAAAAGAAAGATTCGAAAAGTTTACTGCAGGAGTTATCTCAGGCAAAACATTGCGAACTGCCAACATATAGATTAGTAAAAGTACTTGGACAGGCTCATGATCCAGTTTTTGAGATTGAGGTTATGGCCTGCGGAATGTTTGCTGTCGGTTGCGGAAATTCTAAGAGGAATGCAGAACATGATGCCGCCAGTAAACTCATCAAAAAAATAAAGGAAGCGACGTGAAAAGATGCGGCTTAGTAGCAGTAATTGGAGAAACCAATGCTGGTAAATCTACCTTAATAAACAAAATGGTTGGCCAAAAGGTATCGATAGTGTCTAGAAAGGCGCAGACAACATTGTATAAAATCAATGGAATAGCAATCCACGGCGAGTGCCAGATTATCTTTATGGATACTCCGGGCTTTTCGCGGGTTAAGCATATTGAGTCATTAGCAAAAATTGCCTGGGATACCTTTCGTGAAGCCGATGAAGTTTTGTTTGTAGTTGACGTTTGTAAAAAAAAGTTCGACACAACCATTGCACTGCTAAAAAGAATCCACGAGGCTAAAAGAGTTTCTTTGGTAATGAATAAAATTGACCTTATTCATAAACCGAAGCTTCTCGAAATTACGAAAGTGTTCAGTGAAGTGCGAAACTTTGAAAATGTGTTTATGGTTTCGGGTTTAACCGGGAGTGGTGTGGAAAGAATCTTGGATTTTTTTTCAAATTATCTTCCAGAAAACGAGTGGATCTACGATGAAGATACAGTTACCGATTTGTCGTTTGAAAAATATTCATCGGAAATTACGCGTGAGCACATCTATCATAGATTACATGAGGAAATCCCATACAAATGCGTGGTAAAAACAGACGACTGTCAAGATCAGCCTGACGGCAGTATAAGAATAGTTCAGACTGTTTACGTGAAAAGCGAAACGCATAGGGCAATATTTCTCGGACACGGAGGCGGAAAAATAAAAGCTATTGGAGCAGCTGCGCGGCAGGAGTTGTCGACTCTGCTTGATAAAGAAGTGCACCTATTTTTGCACGTACTGATATCAACGCAGAGCAATTTATAATACACGTCCGTTTCATAAAGATACTTGTATCTCTTTTGGAGAAATTATTAAATGTAACAATAAATTTCTCAAAAAAAGCTTGACAGAATACATTTAATGTGTAATAATTAAAAAGATAGTTACATTAGTGATGTGGATTATTTCAAAATTCTGGAGTCCGTCAGTGACCACTCGGCGCGAAAGCTTAATATTAAAAATACCGGTGCAGATAGGGTTTCTATTTGAAACACGTAACGCGCGCGTTTTTGACAATTGATTTTATGTGCAACAATTAATTTAATAATTATATTGTTAATGTGGATTATTCTGTAATTCAATAGTTTATCAGTGACCACTCGGTGCGAAAGCTTAATTTCCGGTGCAGATGGATTTTTGTTTAACAAATGACGCGCGCGTATTTAGTATTTAGTATTTAGTAAAAAATAGATCACTTAGCGCGCGCGTCCTTAGCTTTAATATAATAGGAAAAAAAAGAAATATAAAGTAAGAAAAGAGATTTAGGAAAAAGCAATATGCTTGCTACTAGCTCCACACCTACATTGCAACAGGTTAGCAATTCCTTGTCACTACTTAAAAACACAAGTATATAAGGCAGCGCTAAGATATATGCCAGCATTTTTCTCATCGTATGATTCGATGAAATTTTCAAAATTTTGTTGTTATAGATAGTTTTTTCAGTTGGCGAAAATTAGCCAATTTTTTACTTTTTCTGTATAATATAGTAGCTGGTGGAAAGTGTACTGCGCCAGTCAGATTAATGAATAATATCAATATCTTGTTGTAATTTCAGACAAAAAAAAGATCCGACTGGTGATGAGGTCTTGAATTGAATTTCATTCGGATTTGCGATATGCTGCGTGGGTGTTTGTTGTGGTACAAGAATATGCCTATGTTTTCATTCGATAAGTCGTCCTGTGAGTCTAGATTGCTCGATTTGCTTCAGTCACGGTTTTTTATAACAGCTCGTCGCAATAAAATTATTGCAAAATGGGCTGGCGGAAGGCTCGGATATAGTGAGAGCACTCTGAACAAGTATGTGCGCAGTGTAGTTTTATCTTATCTGGTAACTCCAAACGACAGAAAAATGGTCGATCGCATTTTGGAGGATTTTAGAAAAGCAAACATAAATATATCTGAAGATGTAGTCAGCCAGAAAATAAAGGCGATAGAAGAGCGAATTATAGCCAGAAGAGGTAACAGTGCTAGTTAAATTATCAGTTGAGGATTCGATCGCTACTCTCACTTTAAACAATCCCGGGAAGCTAAATGCGCTGTCTTCTGCCATTATGATGGAGATTCACGAGAAAGTCAGCAACATAGATCAGAAAGCAAAAGTTTTGATTGTGACTGGCGCTGGAAAATCTTTTGCAGCCGGAGTTGATATATCCGAGATTCATCGTCACTCAAGCGAAACAGCTTTCGTAGAGAATTTTATCGACTATCGCTGGGAAAGCATTTCCAACGTGAAAATACCAACAATCGCTGCCGTTTCTGGATACGCGCTGGGCGGTGGGTTCGAACTTGCTCTGATGTGTGACATAATCGTTGCAACGGAAAGTTCGAAGTTCGGATTTCCGGAAGTTAATCTAGGATTAATGCCTGGCATGGGCGGAACTCAGGTACTGACAAGGATAGTTGGTTCAAAGATAGCAAGTGAAATTATCATGGGTGGAGAATTTTTGTCGGCAGAAAGAGCGTACGATCTTAGAATTGTATCTGAAGTTGTTCCAAATAACGATCTGATGGTAAGGACGTTTGAGCTTGCGCACCTTATCGCTGAAAAGTCTTCCACAAGCCTGAGGATGATTAAAGAAGCAATCAACCTGTCACAAAATGTCGGACTCAGCCAGGGAATACGCAGCGAAAGACTAATGTTCAGATCTCTATTCTCGACACACGACAAGGATGTAAAAGTAAAAGATTTCTTGAATTAGGTTGTAATCGTTCGATCAGATTCAAGTTGGGGTTGTATGGAGGCAAAATACGCAAAAATTGTTTCCAGATTCGAAAAAGTCTGACGATCTAGAAGTCTTTCAATATGCTGTATGTTAAGTCTATTGCATCCATAAGCCAGATCAGTCTATACATCGACAAGCATCTCATGTGTCCTCTCAGGCCCGTAAGGTTCGTCAGATTTATAGCCTAAACACAATTGTCCACCACAAAATTCAGAAAATTTAGAATATACATTTATAAATGAACGGTGTTTTAGTATAAAATTTCTAGCAAGATCTCTCTTCTCTACATCAGTTATTGCACAGACATTTCCGTCAGAAACAGCACTTGGAGCAACCGTATCCATCGCACGGACGTTACTAGTAAAAACTGCTCCATCAATTATGCTAAAAATTAATGCAAAAACTGACAAACTGATTGTTTTCTTGAATTTCATTATTCCCTCCTATTGTTTATAACCCAAATTGTAATAAAAAATATTATTACTATTGCAATAATATAATTATGATTTATATGTAAATCATGCTATAAAATAAAAAACAATAAAAATAATTATACAACAAAAAAACACAACGAAATTCGTCATTCCTGCGAGCGTATACCTCATCGTCATTCTTACGAACGTAGTGTGAGCGAGGATCCAGTTATAACGCTGCTATACTGTTTTTTTCTGGATTCATAGGATTGTAATTAGATCTTTCTGATTTGCGAGACAATCAACTTTCATTTCCCAAAGTCCTGACAGACATTTTTGTAATCGTGAACTTTCATCCATTCTCTTATGATGTTCAAAAAATGCGGCAATAATATCAATTTTCGGCTTGGCGGCCAGTCCCGGAACGGCAGTCGATCCGATATAATGAATTGCTACAAGATTGTCTTCAAGAGCAGCCAAAATTATTTCTTTCTCCGTTTCAAAAATTTTTGGCCAATCTGAATCATAGGGGGACAACTTCGATATGCTTTGTCTGAGTTTTTTCTACGCTCATCGTAATCCTAAATTTTGTGTGTTCTATTTTTTCGAATTTTATCATATAAAAACCTGAGAAAGAACGCTAAACTGTCCATGGTTAAAAAAAATCGTAGGAATTAGGATGAGATTGCAATCCAATGTGGCTGTTTATCTGCTGCTAAAAAGAGGCGATGAAACTCTGCTTTCACTGCGGCAAAACACCGGATATCGAGACGGAAACTGGAGCGTAGTAGCCGGACATGTCGAGGAAGGTGAAGGCGTAATTGACGCAATCATTCGTGAAGCTAAAGAAGAGGCTGATATCGATATAGAACGCGATGATCTAAAAGTCGTGCATGTCATGTATTACTATGACGATCGTCCGTATGTGATTTTTTTTATCGATTGTGAAAAATATTCTGGAGAAATCCGCAATGCCGAACCTCATAAATGCGGAGGACTGAAATTTTTCAAAGAAAATGATTTGCCTTCAAACACCGTTGAAGCTTTAAAAATCGCTGTTGAAAACATAAAAAATGGAGTATTCTTCAGTGAGGTTAGTTTGTGAATGGTTATACAAAAACTTCTTTCGCGATTTTTGTCAAAACAGCACCTACGCCCATGAAAATTACGAATGCACTGAACCATAGAGGCAGCACCATTTGCTACCTTTCATCAGAAATCACAAAAATGGCTTTATTTTTTTGCTGATTATCGCTCAATTTAACGATAAGTTAATTTTTTGAAATTATACTGAGACGTGTATTGAAGAGAAGTTCTCAGATAAGCTGATGGAGGAAACAGATAAAAATCATATACTCGTTGGTTCCGAAAATATTTCGAAAAATAAAATCACTGCTGGGCTTCAGCAGATCAGTACCATTTTCTGAAACAATCTCCCCAAAACCTTCAATTTATTATAGCACAATTAATATCAAAAAGTCAAGAAAAAAATGATGAGGCATTTTATGTCGGAGCAGTATCGCTGAACAATCCCGGTTTTGGTTTGAAAGTGATAACATCGTTGAAATGTGTGTATCCACCATTAAAATAGGAGCAAACTTCTTTCAAAATTTGAAGGCGGAGCACGTGAATCTGTAGCGTTTTTTTTTGAGCATATTTACACATACTTAACTTTTTTTTGCTAAAAAGGTTTAGTGAGGTGTAAATTGCGCTGGAAAATAATAGTATTATACTTTATCTTTGCCGTAAATATTAACATTGCAGCTATGCATGAATATCTACATGTTGGTGAATGCTTGTATAATTTGTTGCAGGAAAATGATAAATATTTTTCCCTAGATAAGAAAAGAATAGATAATAAGTACAAAGAAGGCCTCAATCTTATTGAGCAAATAGAAAAAATAGTGGAAGATCATCAACCTTTAACGAAGAACGAGGATGAAGTTTCAGCAGAAAACGATCAAGAAGAGGATGTGGAAGGGGAGGAAGAAGACGAAAGCGAAGAAAAAGGAAGTGATGAAGATAAGGAAGATAAGGAAGATAAAGATAGTGATGAAAATAGCGAGAAAGAATCAAATGATTCCGAAAAAAATATCGATAGCGCTAATGGTTCCGATGAATCGTCAGAATCGGTGATTAATGCGGCAGCGCAGCAATCTTCTTCTAGTGTAATTGATGTGACGGAAAAAGAAGAGGACTGGGTAGAGGAGGCGGAAGGAGAGGAAGTTGACATTGATGAAGAAAATAGATGCGATGCAAAATCCTATAAAAGCTCCTCAGCCTCATATACAAAAAATGCCGCGCGCAATAGGTCTAATAATAATAACAAAAATGAAAATGAAAATCGTAAACGTCAAAAAAAATCTAACAGTAACGTTATGGATGTTGATGATGAAGCAGCGGAAGACGATGATAATAACGATTACAAAAGTAATGAAAGATTAGGTGATGAAATAAAGCGAGTTATTGGAATTAGTGGTCGTAAAAAAAGAAACCGAGAAGATAATGCAGATGATAATAACGACGACGATCAAGATTCAAATGACAAAGACATTGGTGATGACGACGGCGATTCTGGTGATGATGACGACAGTAAAGACAGTATAGATACGGAAGATGGCGCAAACGGCGATAGTAGAGATAGCACAATAGATACGGAAGATGACGCAAACGGCGATAGTAGAGATAGTATAGACACGGAAGATGACGCAAACGGCGATAGTAGAGATAGTATAGACACGGAAGATGACGCAACCAGCGATAGTAGAGATAGCACAGATACGGAAGATGATGCAACCAGCGACAGTAAAGACAGTATAGACACGGAAGATGACGTAAACGGCGATAGTAAAGACAGTACAGATACGGAAGATGACGTAAACGGCGATAGTAAAGACAGTACAGATACGGAAGATGATGCAACCAGCGACAGTAAAGATAGTATAGACACGGAAGATGACGCAAACGGCGACAGTAAAGACAGTACAGATACGGAAGATGATGCAACCAGCGACAGTAAAGATAGTATAGACACGGAAGATGGCGCAAACGGCGATAGTAAAGACAGTATAGATACGGAAGATGATGCAACCAGCGACAGTAAAGATAGTATAGATACGGAAGATGATACAAAAAAAGATGCTGGAGATGCCGAAGATTCTGGCGATTCTGAGGATTCAACTACTTCAGGTGATAATAACGAAAATACTAAATCGTCCGGTGATAAATCTGACAACGAGGAGTCAGAAAAAGGACTATCAAAAGAGGTTAAAAAGATGGGTGTTAAGCATTCTGCAAAAGTAAAATCAAAGAAAAATGACGAATATGCATCAAATTCTCAACAGAATGTAGGCAGCAACAAAGAATCAGAACAAAAAAAGTCTGAAGAGTCAGGGGAGTCCGCGAAATCAGAAAAAGAGGTGAGTAGCAATAATTCTGCTGTTACAAAAAATTCATTACCTAAAGAAAAAAGAAATAATAAGAAGCCAAATAAAAATACTAATGCTACAAAGACAACGAAACCAGCGGCAGCAGCAGTTGAAGAATCAGATTTTGCTGATCATCAAGTCTCTTCTGAGCAAGAGCTACAGGAGCTTGAGCCTACTATCCATAAGCAGGTAATTGTTCCTCAAAATGAAATTATTCCGCAGGCAATTTTTATAAGAAGAAATGATGAACCGGCGCAAAATATGTTGTCATATGATAATGATGCAGATCTCAATCCAAATGATTTACCACTAACTAGTAGGGATTTTTAAACAATGATTTTACGCAATATATTCTTTTTATTTACATTTTTGTCATTTTTGTGGATGCAAAATTCGATTGCTTCTTCCGACCAAATAATTCTTGGCTTTGATCATGTTAGTCGCATGTTAGCGGAAAAGATCGATGATTTTCTTGGAAAATATCCGGATAGAGGAAAAGAACTAATTTCACTTCTTGTAAAATTTATGAAACATGCCAATGAAATAAGAGAAATTCTTGACAAAAATTCATCTAATATTCGAAGATAGCGTAAATATTTCACAACCATCTTCTGTAACTCCTACAGTGTGCTCAAACTGAGCTGAAAGTGATCGATCTGCTGTAACTGCAGTCCAACCGTCTTTCAAAAGTTTCGTTTTGTACCCTCCGGCGTTCACCATCGGCTCAATAGTAAATACGTGTCCCGGCTCAAGCAGCAATCCGGTTTTTGGTTTACCAAAATGCAAAACCATAGGGTCGTCATGAAAAACACGACCAATTCCATGTCCACAATAATCTCTCACTACAGAAAATTTTTTAGATTCAACATAGCTTTGTATTGCGTGACCAATGTCTCCAATATAATTGCCTGGTTTTACAAGATCAATTCCCCGCATCATCGCTTCATAGGTTACATTGACTAGTTCACAAGCTTTTTGGGATGGGTCTCCAACCATAAACATGCGGCTTGTATCGCCGTACCAACCGTCAAGAATTACTGTGATATCAATATTTAATATATCCCCGTCTTTTATTTTTTCTTCAGACGGAATGCCGTGGCACACTACATTGTTCAACGAAATACAACTGGATTTTGGATATCCGTTGTACCCCAGAGTAGCAGGAATTGCATCATATCTTAAGATTTCTTCATAGCAAAGATGATCCAATTCTTGAGTTGTAACTCCGTTTTGTACAAATGGGGCTATGTAATCCAGAACATGGGCTGCTAATTTTCCAGCATCTCTGAGTCCGACAAAATCCTTCCGAGAATATATTACGCATTTTTGCGACACGAGCAACACTCCATAGGTACAAGAAAGCATGACTCTAGCATTAAATATAGAAAAAGAAAAGCTTGGACACAGAAAATAACACGGCCGTTTCATAAATTTTTGATGATACGAAGGAGCAGTTTTTCATTGATTAAGCATTTGAGCATATTGGATTTAGCGCTTTGCTTGCATCCTGATGATTTTAGGTAATTTCGATGA
>JAISZX010000088.1 GCA_031284365.1 Holosporaceae bacterium | reverse complement strand
CGTGACCACTCGGTGCGAAAGCTTAATTTCCGGTGCAGATGGATTTTTGTTTAACAAATGACGCGCGCGTCTTTAGTATTCTGTATTTAGTATTTAGTATTTAGTTTTAGTATATTAGTAAAAAATGGATCACTTGGCGCGCGCGTCTTTGGCTTTAGTGTAGTAAGAAAAAAAGACATGTAAAATGAGGAAAAAATAGGAAAAAGTGATACTAAAAAAATGAGATGTACTTATTCCACATAAAAGATAAGATTTTTGTACTTTGGCTTATTTTTTGTGACCTTTCGCAAGCACCGGTTGAACGATTCTATGGGATTGGTGGTGTAAATCAATCGTCATATTTCCGTAGGATAACTCCAGAAACTCGAGAGAAATTCCCAGTTTTCAAGCCAACTGCGGAAAATATATTCATATTTTTGTCCCATTTGTCTGCAAAAGCCTCAAGATTCAGCATTCCTGCGTCAGCTATCGGCGCTGTGTAAATTGCTTTTAGATCGGAGCAAACTTACTTCCTGTAGGACACGTGTTTCACGGAATTTCTTGTCTGATGCATTATGCACTTTTGATGATCGGATTCAGGAAAATAACCCTTGATTGCATTATCCGACTCCTTCAGATTATCAGTACAAAAAATCAAAACCTGCTGGATTCCGCGCGCTTTCAGGTCATTCATCACGGAAAGCCAATATTTTGATGACTTCGCACCTCCTACGTGCATGCTGAGAACCTCTTTTTGACCGTCCATGTCGACACCAATGCAACCACAAGCTGTTACTTTCTGCATGATACCATCTTTTTTGATTTTAAAGACAATTCCGTACATAAAAACAACCGCATAGACTGATTTCTGAGGGAGAGATTGCTGTTCCTTAATCTCGGAAGACTCATTGATGAAGAGTCTTTTTCTGTGAATCAGACGGCTTGAAAAAAGTGGACGACTAAAGTCCGAGATCGTGGTACAATTCGCTCTCAGGTGCTTATTCTCTTCGGCAATAAAATCGAGGGGACTGCAGCATGAGATAAATGGGGTTTACACAAAATAATCTACGGTCTCACAACGATGAGACAAGATTGTAAATCAAATCTTATGTTTTCAGACTATTTTGATTAATATATATTCAGATATAAGGGCGGATTTATAAAATGGAAGAAAACAGCTTATTCTACAGCACTATAAAGGATGCGACACCAGCTATGTCGCAGTACTTGACTGTGAAGTCGCAATATCCGAATTGTTTATTAATGTTTCGAATGGGGGATTTTTACGAGATGTTTTTTGATGACGCAAAAACTGCGTCTTCAATTTTAAATATTGCTCTCACACACCGCGGTAAACATATGAACGAAGATATTCCAATGTGTGGCATTCCTGTTGCTAATTTAGATGTTTACGTTGGGCGTCTCGTGAAATACGGTCAGAAAGTGGCAATATGCGATCAAATGGAGGATCCGCAGGAGGCGAAAAAACGCGGATCAAAGTCTGTAATAAAGCGTGAAGTCACCAGAATTCTTACGGCTGGAACTATCATCGAAGAAAGTTTACTAAATTCCAATAGGAATAACTTTCTTATGGCGGTTGTTCCAGATATCTGCTCAAAAACAGAGAAAATTAAGACTGTTAGCTTTGCTGTAATCGATATTTCTACTAGTGATTTTTTTGTAAGCACGTGCATGCCGGATGAATTTCCATCAATTTTAGAAACATACAGTCCAAAGGAAATTCTGCTTTCATCAAGTGTTGAAAAAACGGAGTTTGCAAAAACCATATCTCGGGCCAATGGAGCGGTAATAACATCGCTTCCGGATTCAAAATTTAATCCGGTTGTGGAAAAAGAAAGATTGGAACGGTATTTCAAAGTTAGCACATTGGATAGCTTTGGGATAAAGCTGAACAATGAACTTTCTTCCTGCGGTGCAGTGCTGGAATATTTATTGATTACTCAGCGTAGTAATTTTTCAGATTTATCAATTCCTAAGAAGACGTCTTTTTGCAATTACCTTATTATCGATCCATCTACAAGTAAAAGCCTGGAAATAACTGCGTCGTGCCGTGGAGAATATGAGTATAGCTTGTTAGGTGTAATCAACAGAACTAAGACAGCGTTCGGTTCAAGGGCGCTTGCGTCCAGGATAGCGATGCCGCTTGTTAACAAAGATTTATTGGAAAAGCGTTTACAGTGTGTAGAGTTTTTTGTTAAAAATGAAAAACTTATGAGAATGATAAGGGAAACTCTTGCAGAATGTCCGGACATTGAAAGAGCCATATGTCGCATAAAGTTTAACAAATTTTTACCTCGTGATTTGGGCGATATTCGCGAATCTTTGCGAATAATTGGAACTATAAAAGAAATTTTGCATGGTATTACCATTCCTGACGAAGGTGAGTATCCACTGGAAAAAATGAAAAATTTTTCAGAACTATTTGATCTATTGGAAAAAGCGTTGAACGAAAAACTTCAGGCTACGAATAATGTTTCTGGGGTTATTGCAGATGGATATTCTAAAAAATTGGATGAATTGAAATATCTCAAGAACCATGGTGAAGAGCTAATCGCTGATTTGCAGCAGGAATACGTAGCGGAAACAGGAATCAATACACTAAAAATTAGAAACAATGCTGTTTTAGGTTGGTACATCGAGGTTTCACTGACTCAAAAGAATAAGATTCCGAGTTATTTTATACATCGTCAGACATTGGTAAACTGCGTGAGATACACCACGGAAAAACTGATTTCTTTACAATCTAAATTAATTGATGTTATGGATGAGTGGAGTCAGCTGGAAAAGCAGCTTTATCAGGAAATCGTAAATGAAATTTTGAAATCTCAGGAAGATATTTCCTATGCCGTAAAGGCACTGTCATTACTTGATATCCACACAAATTTTTCTTGCATGGCAATAGAAAGAAAGTACGTTCGTCCCGAAATCTCCTCCGATCCAATTCTTGAAATAGAAAATGGCCGCCATCCGATTCTTGATATGTGCGTGAAAGATTTTACTACGAATAGCTGTGATCTTGATACAGAATCAAAGATTTGTTTGTTGACCGGTCCTAATATGGCCGGGAAGAGTACATATTTAAGGCAAAATGCTTTGATAATAATACTCGCTCAGATTGGAAGTTATATTCCTGCAGCAAAAGCAATTGTTGGTGTTGTAGATAGATTATTTTCTCGAATTGGAGCATCCGATGATATAGCGCGCGGACGCTCAACATTTATGGTTGAGATGATAGAGACCGCAACTATCTTAAATCAAGCAACCGAAAAATCTTTTGTAATATTGGATGAAGTTGGCCGCGGAACCTCTACATACGATGGCCTCGCGATCGCGTGGGCAGTCATAGAGAATCTGTACAAAGTAAATAAATGTCGAGTACTGTTTGCTACTCACTATCATGAACTTACTTCTCTTCAGAATTCACTGAAAAATATAAAATGCAAAACATTGAAAGTTCAAGAATGGAACGGAGAAGTAATATTCTATCATAAAATTGTTGAAGGTATTGCAGACAAGTCATACGGAATTCACGTTGCCAGCATTGCTGGAGTTCCAAAATCTGTTATAAAAAGAGCTACCGAGCTGTTGAAAAAATTCGAGCTCGGCAGAGATAAGAGCGTTTCAGATACTTTTGATATGTGCGAACAAATGGAATTGTGCTACGCCAACGAATCAAAATTGAAGCAAAAATTACAAGCAATTAACATCGATGACATTTCCCCAAAACACGCATTGGAAATATTATATGAATTGAAATCAATAGTTTAAGCCTTATTTTTTACAAATGGAAGCATGAAGACTCCGCTTGCGGCAAACAACAATGCCACAATTATTGATTTTATTGGGGAATTTATTATCATGGTGAGGCAAAAAATAAGTGCCATAAATCCGATGATTGTTTTCACTGCCTTTTTATTTTTCGCATTTATTTTTATGAATGCTAGGCAGCACATCGCATAAACCATAAGGAAAACCTCCACAGAAAAGTCAATGATATTACTTATTTGTTCCGAAAGATTTTTGTCCTGAGATAGCATCAAGATAGGAATCATTCCAATACTGCTTATCAGCACGCTGGCGTATGGAGCTAACTCTTTGTTTTTTTTGTTAAAAAAATCTGGTAGTAATTTTTCCTGAGCAAGTCCAAGTGATATCTGAGCTGAAGCCAAAGTCCATGCATTTGCTGTTCCAAGCATTATAATAAATGTGATTACGGATACTATCAGTGATAGATTTTTTCCCAATACAAGATTTATTGCATCAACGTAGGGAGATTTGCTAGCTGCCAGCACATCGCCTGGGATTACTCCCATAACGGACAGGTTATTGATAAAATAAATGAGGGCAACTCCGAATGTTCCTATTATTATAGCACGCGGAATTGTTTTCGATGGATTTTCCACTGCTCCAGCAGGAGCAGTTGCACATTCAACTCCAATGAATCCCCAGAAGGATTCCATCGTTACCATTATTATTAGCTTAATTATTGAAAAGTCAGCATATTTTGGAGACAATGCTATGTTTTTTACATCAAAATTACAAAAAAGGACGATTGGAACAAAAACAAACGGAATAAACTTTAATAGAGCTAGAACTGACTCCACTCTTCCTGCTAATCCAACACTTTTACAGTTAATAGCAGTAATTATTCCAAGCAAAAGTATTTCAAGGAGTAGATATAAGTGCGAATGTACATCATTTCCAAAAAATACGCTTAAACTAGCGACAGCGGCGATTATAACAACGGAGGTACTTGTCCATGATACAAGCCAGTATGTCCACCCAACAAAAAATCCGGTCAATCTACCAAAAACCTGCTGGACATAGACGTGTGGACCACCAGTTTGAGGAAATTTGGAACATAAATCTGCAAAAACGAAGGCTAGCAACATTGCTCCAAGACCAGCAAAAACCCATCCGAAAACTCCAAACATTCCGAATGGGGCTAGAGTAGCTGGCAATACAAATATTCCTGAGCCAATCTGACTTCCGAACACAATGGCTAATACTGCACCGAATCCAATCTTTTTAGACATAAAAAAATCCCAACCTATGAGAGAAGCAAACTATAAAGCATATTTTCTCGAAAAACAACTTGCCGCCTCTTTTGTCTTACAATTCGTTTTAGTGTATGAGAAAAAGAACAATAAAAAAAGATCAAAATTATCTAAAAATTATGAAAATGAGCGTATGTTATTAACAGGAGGCGATTTATGTTTTTTGAGATGATAAAGAAGATTGTCAATAGTTTGCGCTCCATGATTTGTCGAATATTGACTTCAACGCAACGGGGGGGGGGGGCAGGCTCTTAGACAGAGGCTTTTAAGGCTTTTGGATTGCCAAAATTGTGGCAATATTTCTAATAAAAATTTTATTTCTCCGGGATCTTTTCTCCATTTTTTTAAAATCATATTTGATGGCAGAAATCAGAAAATCTTCTGCAGTAGAGGCAGCATTCTCATCGAGTTTGCCATTTGCGCTCCTATTTTGATTGTGATTGTGTTCTACATTCATGATATTCCTAAAATGGAGCGAATGCACAAGCAAATGAAATTTGTTACGCATGAAGCTGTGAACATACTGCAAAATACGCATCGATCTGTCAAAAAAATCGATATAGTATATGCATTAGTTGCAGCGTATCTATCAGTCTATCCCGGTAGAACGATGTTTAAAGATACAACTGGCTGGCATAAATTTGGCCATTTTCCTCGTGCATGGATATATTACATAAAATGTGAAAGCAATGGAAACGCTTCTGCGGTTTGGGACTTTCACTGTTACATCCAGACTTCTGTAGTGAATGGGATTACATGTATTAGGATGGGCGGTGTGCATCAATCTTCGACATTTACCGCATGGAGCGGACCTCCAGAGTCAATGCATCCACAATTGCAAATAGCTCTTGGCGAAGTAAAGATTTTGCTGGAATGCTCGTACTGTTATCATTACCATTCGTTTTATAGTTTTTCAGATGGACGAAATTGTGGAAGCGTTTTGCCTAGGGAAGCTTTTGGCTTTTTGGTATCTAATCCGAAGGAGTATAAGGGAAGGTATAATAACGGAGAGGGGAATTATTTCGATGCCGTAGTTGTTTTTACTCCAAAATCAGGATTATTTAGTTCATCAATTCCATCGTGAGGTGTTTAAAGCATATCGTTTCAGTGTATGAGAAAAAGAACAACAAAAAAACGAAATTATCTAAAAGTTATGAAATTGACAGTGCTTTTTCCTAGAGACATGTACATATCGCCATTCGCTTGTTAAAGCAAAAAATTAATGCTTGATTGCTGCTCTAGGAAAAATACGGCCATGAGGAAAATTTAAAATGTATTTACGGAGCATTTATTATGCATTATGGTGTGGATCTAATACAATGCCAAACTAATATTGGAGGATGAGTACATGGTAAGAAAAATTATAGCTGCAATATGCGGAGTTGCAGTGTGTTACATTGAAGGATCTTTTCCGTTAGG
>JAISZX010000086.1 GCA_031284365.1 Holosporaceae bacterium | reverse complement strand
TACAAGGAAATTACAAAAGACGACTATGATCTTGTAACTTTTGGAGCGTATAAAGCTGAAGAACACGACAAACCTGTTTTCAAAAAAAACACACAATATACTGTAACTGTTCCAAAAGATCATTTTGCTCATGAATTACGCACCAATTTTTCTTTTGTAGTTTGGAACAAAATATACAAAAGATCTGTGATAGCTTCAGTCAGATTTGATACGGAATTGTTTGGCACAGATGACGCATATTTTAATATATGTATTTCCCATCTCATAAAAAGATACGCCGCAATAGATGCGAGATTATATTGCTGGAGGCAGTACGTTAGCTCATCTAGTAAATCTAGAATTACGGCACAAAAAATTGTGGATGGATTATATAAAATTACAGAAAAAATTCACTGCTCCACCCAAACCCCAGCTTTTTCCTCTCAGGAACAAAGACTTTTTTCTAGCTGTATGTTTATTTCACTTCTGTCATCACATGTAATTGTTAATTACGGATGCGATGAATTCTTTTACACATCTAAACTGATAAACGATCTATATTCCAGAGGGCTTATAGACTTTTCGCATTCCAAATCTTTTCTTGAAAAAATTATTGTGGCTCCTTTCATAATAGTTGGGAAAGTGCAAAACCTGTTTGGTTCCTCAAAGTAATCAGATTAAACAAAATTCACTAATGTTGCTTCGCTGCTTGTTTATTTTTGATTAACTCGACGGCATCAGAAAGGGTCATCGAAAAAAACGCTTCAGATTTCGGCGCGGATACGTATTTTCCTTTGAATAGTACATACGGACCGTACTTTCCTATGCCAACTTTCACTTCTTCGCCATCGTGCTGCCCCAAAGTTTTTGGAAATTGCAGGAGAGAAACCGCCATATCCAAACTGATACTTTCTGGATTAATAAAATTTGGAATAGACGCACGAATTGGCTTTTCCGCAGGCACTTTTTGTGCTTTTGGCGCTTTAGGAGTTTTTTTCTTAGGTTTTTCTGCTGTGGCCGGAGCATCATCTTTGGTCGTTGCAGGGGTTGTCGATTTTTTGTCCTTTTGGATATACAGACCATATGGTCCCTTTTTCATGACAATTTCTGAATTGTCAGATGGATCGACTCCCAAAAATCTTGGATATTCCGATGATTGCACCATGACAGCGTCTCCATCAGTCATCGGAGATGAATCCAATTTTCTTACGTAACTGCATTCTGGATAGCGAGAACAACCAATAAATGATCCAAAACGTCCTATTTTAAGACTTAGCTCACCGGCTTTGCACTCAGGACACACCCTGGAAACACCATTTTCCGTCCGAAACAAAAATGTGCCCAATGCGTCATTCAACTTGTCGATAACATCAGAGATTTTCACACCTTTCGTTTGATCAACATTTTCACTGAATTCTTTCCAAAAATTTTTCAAAACATCGAGCTTCGATTTGCTTCCGTTGGAAACGTCATCCAGCGATTGCTCGAGCTCTGCTGTGAATCCATATTCCAAATATTTTTGAAAAAATCCAATGAGGAAAGTTGTTACCAGCCGTCCACGAATCTCCGGTACAAAGAACTTGTTTATGAGCTTAGCGTATCCGCGATCCTGCAAAACCTGCAAAATTGTTGCATAGGTTGACGGCCTGCCTATGCCCAACTCCTCCAATTTTTTTACGAGACTTGCTTCGGAAAATCGTGGTGGCGGAGTTGTAAAATGCTGCAACGCATCCAATTTATTCAGTGGAGTACGATCCCCCTTTTCTAGAGGAGGTAGCATTCCATCTGCATCTTCTTCTTGTTGGTCGTCTTTGCCCTCAACGTAGACCTTGATAAATCCTTCAAATTTTAGCGTATTTCCATTGGCTCTAAAAACATTTTTCTTGTCATCAGAAATATCAACCTGCACCTGATCGAATTCCGCCGAAGACATTTGCGATGCAACTGCTCTCTTCCATATCAAATCGTATAATTTATAAAGATCTGAACTGAGCTTACCTTTGAGTAGATCAGGAGTGATTGATGCATCCACTGGACGGATGGCCTCGTGGGCTTCCTGCGCGTTTTTCACCTTGGTTTGGTAGACGCGAGGGTTCGCCGGCAGAAAATCTTTTCCGTATTTTTGGAGAATTAAATCTCGGATTTTCTCAACGGCATCCTTGGAAAGATTCACGCTGTCAGTTCTCATGTACGTGATGAGGGCTGTAGTTTCCCCGTCAACTTCAACACCTTCATAGAGATTTTGAGCAAGCTGCATAGTTTTTTTTGCGCTAAATCCAAGCTTTCGGGATGCTTCCTGTTGTATAGTTGATGTAATGAAAGCTGGAGCAGGATTGCGTTTCACTACCTTCTTTTCGACAGATGTCACGGCGAATTGCTGATTTTGCAGAGCTTCCTTCACAGAATTCGCCCGCTGCGCATCAATGATTGAAAACTTATCTAACTTTTCGCCATTGTAATGTGTCAAACGTGCATCGAATATTTTCTTGTTCTTGGATTCGAATTTCGCTTCCAACGACCAATATTCTTTTTTTTCAAAAGCCTCTATTTCGACTTCTCGATCAACAATAATTCTCAAAGCAACAGATTGTACGCGACCAGCTGATTTGCTTCCTGGTAATTTTCTCCACAAAATCGGAGAAATAGTAAAACCAACCAAATAGTCAAGTGCACGCCTTGCTAAATACGCGTCCACCAACGAATCATCAATGTCGCGCGGATTGGCAATGGCTTCTTTTATCGCGCCTTTCGTAATTTCATGGAACACTATTCTCTTGAATGGCATCTTTAGGATCTTTTTTTCATCAAGCAACTCTTTGATGTGCCAAGAAATGGCTTCCCCTTCACGATCAGGGTCGGTGGCAAGCAACAGTTCATCGCAACCCTTTAACTGATCAGAAATATCCTTCAGATGCTTTACTCCCGCCGAACTAACTTCCCATACCATTGAAAAATCATCATCTGGACGAACACTCCCATCCTTCGAGAGAAGATCCCTAATGTGACCATAGCTAGCAACAACTTTATATCCTGCACCCAAATACTTATTAATAGTTTTTGCTTTTGCAGGTGATTCCACGACAACTAGACGCATACTTATACCTTTTCTTTCTCGCCCTTTTAACTTTCAACGGCCAAACAAACGCGCTGCCCGTGCAGCCTAACGATCTTATTGGCCAATTCAAGTTCAAGAAGTATTGTTAATACCTCCTGAGGAGATACTTTAATGCAAGAAATCAATTCGTCAATGGTAATTGGAATAAAACTTAGCGAATCTAGTATTTTTTTTCTGGTTCTTTCAATATCCTTATCTGGAACTCTCGCTAAGCTTGGATATTTATCATCAAATAATTGATTGGGAATTACTTTTTTGGACTCCAAATTGTCTAAAATATCATCCGCGCTCTGAATTAGGACAGCGCCTTCTTTTATTAACTTATTGCATCCAACACTTCTAGGATCGAGCGGCAATCCTGGAACTGCGAAAACGTCTCGATTATAATCGATGGCCATTTTAGCAGTTATGAGCGATCCAGATTGTTCCGCTGCTTCGATCACAGCAGTACCATTTGATATTCCGGCTATTATGCGATTGCGTCGTGGAAACAACTGCGGCTGTGGCGCAGTGTTAAATGGCATTTCTGAAAAGATACCATTATTTTTGACAATATCACTATACAATTTTGCATTCTCTTGTGGGTATATTATGTTTATCCCGCTTGCTATAATAGCGATTGTTCCCGTTTCGAGACTGTTGATGTGCGCACTTGTATCGACTCCACGCGCCAACCCAGACACTATCACAACGTTGCTTGTTCCAAGATTTTTACATAAAATTTCACAAAATTTGATCGCATGAATCGATGCATTTCTCGCTCCAACAACAGAAATCATGTTTCTTTGAAAAAAAGACAGAACTCTTTCCTTATTTCCGACAAAAGACAGTACCGGCGGCGGATCCGGAATATTGCGCAGTAGTGGAGGGTATAAATCATCTTCGAAAAAGACAAAACGTGCACCAATTGACCTCATATTCGAGATTTCTTTGTCAATTGTGTCATCATCGCACACATTAATGTTCGGATTTTTCAACACCTTCGAAAGTTTACCTATGGCAACTTCAGCGTTCCCGTAGGCATCCATCAGTTCCCAAAATTTGGATGGACCTATCGATTCTGTGCGAACCAGCTTCAATCGCGCTATTTTTTCGTTTTTCGACAACTTCGACAACACAGTCCGACCCCCTAACAGACGCAGATCGAATAGTGCTCGATCTAGGTTTGTTGTTCATTCTTTATAAATCGCTTTATATTTTCGTGATGCTTTATGAAAATTAAAACGACTAGCGCCATTAAAACATACATATGGTTAACAAAATCCAAACACAGCGAAATTCTCGCATGATTAAAGATCACAAGACTTGATGTTACACTTAGAAGTCCTGCAGCAGCAGAAGTTTTTGTTATAAAAAACATCACTCTCCAAACAAGAACCGTACCAAAACAAACCAGCGGATTCAGAGCCGCCAAAACTCCAAAGTACGTAGCAATTCCTTTTCCACCACGAAATTTCAGCCAAATTGAAAACATGTGTCCAATAACCGGTGCCGCAAGTATCAGCAAATTCAGCGATTCTGACTCGGTTTTGAGAAAAAAACAGGCGACAAACCCTTTGGAAAAGTCAAGCAAAAATGTTGAAACTCCAATGACTTTTCCCTGTGTTCTCATCGCGTTAGTAGCTCCGATATTTCTAGATCCCTTCTCCATTATTTTTCCGTCCCCAAACAAATGTGAAAGGATTAGGCCAAACGGGATCGATCCCAAAAAATATGCTATTACAGGATAAAAATTCTCCATTAACAACGTCTCCTCAGCTGACACCTAGTATATCATATATGTGGAAGAATCAATACATTAGATTGGTTTTTGATATTGAAATTTTTTAAAAAACAATGGACATTTTTAATTTTTTATATGTACTCGCTCAAAATAAGAATCAGTGTTTTATGAAACTGCCGTGTTGCTGCAATGACCATCGTGGACAAGGGGCAAATTGCAGATCTGTAAATTGTTTTTTGTGGAACTTTTCTAATCCGAGCCAAGCAATCATTGCCCCATTGTCTGTACAAATCTGCAGTGGAGGAGAGAAAAAAGGCAATCCATACGAATTGCAAGTATTATTAAGTGCAGCTCGGATAGATTTGTTAGCTGCCACTCCTCCAGCCATTGCAACAGCTGTTATTTTTTTGTCACAAATATCAATGGCTTGCTTTACTTTAAATACCATTACGTCTGTTACAGTTTTTTGGAAACTTGCTACGAGATCTACTTTGTCCTGCTCTGTTACACATTTTTCTGCGGCTACTCTGACGGCTGTTTTTAATCCCGCAAACGAAAAATCGCACGATCCTTTTGTGCACAACGGGCGTGGTAGCGAAAATTTTTCGGCATTTCCACAACGGGCTACTTTTTCAACAATTGGGCCGCCAGGATATCCAAGTCCCAGCAATTTTGCAATTTTATCGAATGATTCGCCAACCGAATCATCAATTGTTTTTCCAAGAATTTCAAAATTATCTATGGCGTGTACAATGCAGAGTTGGCTGTGTCCTCCAGAAGCAAGCAAAAGCAAATACGGAAATTCAACGTCTTCTGTTAATCGAACTGAGATAGCGTGTGCTTCAATATGATTTATCGCAATAAATGGTATATTTATTGACATGGAAATAGTTTTTGCAAATGTTGCTCCAACGATTACACTGCCAATCAGTCCAGGACCGCACGTTCCGGCAACTGCATCTATTTCTGATAGATTTACTCCAGCGTCATGCAGAGCTTTTTCCACGACAACATCAATTTTTTCGAGATGCGTGCGAGCAGCTATCTCTGGAACTACACCACCAAAAGATTTGTGTTCTTCGATTTGTGAATATATAACATTTGAGAGAACTTGTTTTTTTTCTGTGACAATGGCAGCTGCCGTTTCATCGCAACTAGACTCTATTCCTAATACATTCATGATTCTATAAATTCGTAATTGTTTTTTTCTTCAAAAAGTTTGCGTAAGATCATATTATTCATTTTATGGCTTGGGCAAAAGCTATCAAAACGTCCTAAAATTTCGCTTTGAGCTAGTGACAAATCACCAATGATATCAAGGACTTTATGCCTAATTGGTTCGTCTGGAAACCGAAGATAATTTTCGTTGAGTGGAACCCCATTATCATCAAAGACGACGGTATTTTCCAAAGAGGCTCCAAGTGCAAGATTATGTTTTCTGCAAAATTCAATATCTGAAATGAAACCAAATGTTCTAGCTGGAGCTATCTCTTTTAGAAAATCATTTCGTAAAAAGTCAAACGAAAAATTGCGGATTTTCAGTCCTTTAGCAGCAAAATCACATTCAACATTTATGCTAAAAGTATCAGATGGACGCAATGTAGTCCACCTATCAGCGTCTTCTACTTTTACTTCCTTTAGAATTTTCAGTTTTTTCGTTTTTGTTGAAAGCACTCGTGTGCCGACATTCAAAAATGCTTCAGCAAATTGAAGAGCGCTCCCGTCCAATATCGGTATTTCATCTCCGTCGACTTTGATAAGTGCGTTCGTAATTTTTAATCCGTACAGCGCGGCGCACAAATGCTCGATTGTGGAGAATCCCGACAAATTTGTGCACATTGATGTATCAGAAACAGATTCAAAAGTAGCATCAACTTCCTTTTGGTTGTTTACAAAAATTATTTTACGATCGCAATCAACCAACGGCATAACTGAAACTACGGAGCGTTTTCCGCTATGAACACCAATGCCATCAAAGGAAACTGGAGCGTTTATTGTGCACGAAAACACCATTTTCTCCTATTAATTATCTTTCACTATAATTGATATGTTGAATTTTATCAATCTTTATTGTATTGATTGATTCAGGTCGAGCGTGAAATACTCTTTGTTGTTTTTGTGGTTATTGTATCACGGCTCGTCCTGTTGATTCAGTCTTATAAGAGGGTTTGCTATGCATTCTAGTGATGTAAATAAATTGAAACAATATATTGAAAAAATTGAAAATTTAGAAAATGATAAAGCTGAAATCCAAGAGCAGATTTCGGATGTATACAGTCAAGCAAAATCTGATGGTTTCGATACAAAAATCATGAAAAAAGTTGTAAAATTAAAAAAGATGAGAACCGAAGACAGGGAGAATGAAGATCTAATGCTTGATACATATATGATAGCGTTGGGATTAGCATCATCGATTGGCGAAGAAAATTGAAAAAAAGATCAAACAAAATTACATTCAATTACATAGATTATGGTTTTTTCGGAAGAAAAAATGGCAAGAGTTCATTCGCCTATTCATCGCTGAACTGTAGCAAGTTTGTTGGAGATGATGAGTCCCTGGTACAGCAAAATCTTGATATTGTCAGGAGAGATCTTGCAGCAGATAGATTGGTTACGCTCAATCAGGTGCATAGTAATTTGTGTATAATTGTAGATGAAGGTACTCATTCTGATCAAAAAGCTGATGCTTTAGTTACTCGAACGCCAAATATAGCCATCGGAGTTTTGACGGCAGATTGCGCTCCGATTCTGTTCTGTGATCCACAAAATCGTGTGATCGGCGCCGCTCATGCCGGATGGCGCGGAGCAGTTGGCGGAATTATCGAATCCACTGTGCAAAAGATGGTTGAGTTGGGCAGTGATCCAAAAAAAATAATTGCAGTCATAGGACCTTGTATTGCAAAAGAAAGTTATGAAGTGGATAATGACTTCAGGCAGAATTTTGAAAGCAATGAAGATTGTTTTTGCACTGTTAATTGTCATCCACATTTTGATCTTCCCGAATATTGTCGCAATCGGTTATTGAAATCTGGCGTATCCGAAAATGACATACTGGGAATCGATACCTATGCAAATAATGATGACTATTTTAGCTATCGCTTTGCAAACCAAAATTCCAACGGAGTTTGTGGTAGGAATATATCTGTAATTTTTTTGAAAGAGTAAAATGGAAATAATCTATACAAAAAATTCAAAAGAATTGGCAAAAACTTTAGCAAATGAGTTATCTTTTTCTGCTTTTCCTGCCAATGTTCGTCGTTTTAACAATGATGAAATTGCAGTATCTTTGCCGAAACGTTTTTCCAATGTCATTGTTTTGGCTTCCGTGGTTACGAATGAAGATTGGATTGAGTTATTTCTTTTGCTGGATGCATTGCGGAACGCAGAAAAAGTGATTTTATGCATGCCGTACATGGGATACTCTCGCCAAGATGTTCAAATTCCAAACGAATCTTTCGGAGCAAGTTTATTTTCTCGATTACTTGAAGTAATGAATATTTCGCAATGCATCGTTTTGGATAATCACAGTGAACCTTTTTTGAGAATTCCATTCGTACACATTTCAGCGGAGAAAATTTTTGCTTCTAATATTGTAAGCAAGTACGATACAAGAAAAATCGTAATTGTTTCTCCTGACGTAGGCGGAGCATATCGAGCAAATTTAGTTGCAAGAGCCATCGGTTGCGATTTTGCTATCTGCAACAAGGTGCGCGACGTATTCAATAAACTAAAAAAAATCGACGTAGTAGGAGATGTGTCAAACAAAGTTTGCATTCTGGTTGACGATATCGTTGATTCCGGTGCAACAGTGTGTCATGCATCGAACGCTTTGCTAAAAGCCGGAGGAACGGTAGTTGTAGCCTACGCTACTCATGCTATTCTTTCGAAAGGAGCGGTTCCGAAGCTGGAAGAGTCTGATATAGCAGAGCTTACGTTTACAGACAGCATAAGCGTTGAAGGAAAACTCTCCACTAAATTCAAAAAAATACCAATTGCTTCGTTGATAGCAGAAGCAATTAGGTGTACAATATGACGTTTTAAAAGGGAAATTAGATAATGGCTACCATTACTTTAGAAGCTAAGGCTAGAAAAATTTTAGGAACAGGAAGCGCGCGCGCAGACAGAAGGGAAGGGTTCGTCCCATGCGTAATCTATGGCGATGAAAAAGATCCTCAGTCCATCTGTATTTCTAAATACTTGTTGGATAAATATGTGAACAAATCAAATTTTTTCTCTACAGTTTTTGAAATGAGTGGAGTGGAAAAAAAAGGTCAGAAGTTCATTGCAAAGGATATTCAATTTCACCCAGTGACAGATCAGGTTTTACATGTTGATTTTATTCGGGTTGGGAAGGGTAGTAAAGTTACTGTCCGTGTGCCTTTGACTTTCGTTAATGAGCTTGCATCTCCTGGATTAAAACTTGGCGGAGTTTTGAACGTGCTTGTTCACGAAATCGACGTTGTTTGTGATCCGGAAAATATTCCAGATAAGATCGAGATTGATCTGACTGGATTTGAATTCCATCACACGGTTCATGCTAACGATGTGAAACTTCCTGAGGGGATGCATCTTGCCGTCGGCAGCAAAAATTTCACGATTGCTACCGTTGTTGCTCCAACGGTCATGAAGAAAGAGGAGACAACAGAATCTGCCACAGCGACGCCTGCTTCCTAGTTGCTCTATGGTGAATGTATGGAGAAGTTACGTGTAATTTTTATGGGAACTGCAGACTTTTCTGTGAAATCGTTGGCGGCTCTCTGCAACAACGCAATAGGATTGGATATCGTTGGAGTTTATACCAAGCCGCCAAAACCATCAGGTCGAAATTACAAAATCCAAAAATCTGATGTGCATAGGTTTGCGGAAGCTGAGGGAATTCCGGTTTTTCATCCAAAAAATTTCAGATCTACAGATGATGTCGAAAAATTTCGTTCGCTGAAACCAGATGTGGCTGTTGTATCATCGTATGGGTTGATAATTCCACAAAATCTACTGGAAATTCCGCGCTACGGATTCATTAATATTCATGCTTCGTTGTTACCGAGATGGCGTGGAGCATCTCCGATTCGTTCTGCTATTCTAGCTGATGATAAAAGGGCTGGAATCACCATAATGAAAATGGATCCTGGCGTAGATACTGGAGATATCATTTCGATGAAATCCGTTGATATATCAGCAGAAATGAATCACGGTGAACTTTCAAATCAGCTGGGCGATATTGGCGCTGCAATGATTGTTGAAACTTTGAACGATCTCGAAGGCAATCTTGCAAAGTCTTACAAACAGCCGGAAGAAGGAATCACATACGCTGATAAAATCACGAAGGACAGCTGCAAAATTAATTGGAACGATTCAGCTGAAAATATCTCGCGGTGCATCCGTGCTCTGGCTCCGACTCCAGCGGCGTGGGCAGAAATCGGAGATCTCCGTATAAAAATTTTTAGCGCCGAAATTGTTGATATGAACGAGCATTCCCAATGCGGTCTGATATGTGAGGGTCTAATCGTGGCATGCCGCACCGGATCTCTCAAATTGACCGAGGTTCAGCCGTCCGGAAAAAACAGAATGTCCGGGGACGATTTCATGAGAGGTCACAGAAACCTCATTGGAGCTACTTTTAATGTGGGTTGAATGATGCAAGTTACTTTTATTTTGAAAAATGGAAAAGAAATAAGTGTGGATTTCGTCGAAAATCAAACTGTATTATCGGTCGCCGAAGCAAATGGCATACATTTGAACAGCGCCTGTGATGGGTTTGGCGTCTGTGGAGGTTGCCACGTCACAGTTGAAAATCTCGGCGATAAACTTCCTGCAACTTCGGATGCGGAAGAAGATGCATTGGATAGGGTTAGCGGAATCACCGCAAGATCTCGGCTTGCCTGTCAGCTGGTTTTAAATAAGTCATTGGACGGTCTTCGAATAAAACTCTCATGATTTTTGCTGGAAGCAAGACATTTTTAGTAGGAGAGTACTCCGTTCTGTTCGGTGGTGGAGCCATCGTGCTCGTAACTACCCCAAAATTCCAATTAAAAATTAAAAATGGCGAAACACAGCTAATAGGCATAGAGAAACACTCTCCTGCCCATTGTTTTTATCAAACTCGCAATTTTGATGGATTATCAATCGAATTTTGCGACCCGCATAATGGATCCGGAGGATTCGGTGCTTCAAGCGCCCAATTTGCAATGCTGTATCGATTACATTTGCAGCTAATTCACAAAAAGTTTGACATAGATTCTTTTCTAACGGAATACAGGCAATTGTCTAATATCAAAAATATTGCTCCGAGTGGAGCAGACTGCGTTGCGCAGTATTTTGATCACAGCATCTACTTTGATAGCAAAAATAATACGATTGAAAAAGTGAATTGGAATTTTCCAAATTTAGATTTTATGATTTTAAAGACAAAATGTAAGATTGCCACACACCTGCATCTGCGCGAACTGGCAGAGTTTAATATTGATGAACTGCAGAGGCGAACTTTTGCCGTGGGAGAAAGTTTTTGCAATATTGACGAAGCTGCTCTAATAGAAAATGTCCAGTGTTTTTTTAATTTATTGGTAAAAAATAATCTGGTTGTCGATGATACAATTAAAATAGTCGACAAATTATTAAAAATAGACGGAATAAAAGCAGCAAAAGGATGTGGAGCTCTAGGAGCCGACACTATTCTCATAATCTTTGAAAAAAAGAATGAACATCTCATGAATCTTATCTCTCAGCACTTACTACCAGTTTCTTACCACCCTACGGATTCTGTAACGCATTGATTTTGAAATATTATTCTTTGCTCATCAATAATTCATTAAATGACCGTGGACTTGGTTGCAGCAGCAGTAGACCTTTAAATCAAATTGGTATATAACTTCTAGTTGAGGTGAAAAAATGGAAATCGAAGCTAATATTCGGGCAATTATTGAAAAAATTGACCCCAACAATGATGGTGTGGAAAAAACTCCGGAAAGAGTTGCTAGGTCATACGAAGAATTTTTTTCTGGCTATAATGTAGATATATACAACATAGCAAATACGTTTTACGATTCCGAGATGAAAGATCTAATAATGTTAGAAAATATTCCTTTCGAGTCGAATTGCGAACATCATCTTGTTCCAATAATAGGGACAGCGAGCGTTGGGTATATCCCAAATGGAAAAATTATCGGTGCAAGCAAGTTAGCTCGCATCGTAGATTGTTTCGCTCATCGTTTGCAGCTACAGGAGCGCATGACAATCGAAATTGGCAAAGCATTGGAGGCCATTTTGAATCCTGCTGGAGTTGGAGTATACATAAAAGCTGAGCACTTTTGCATATCGCATCGTGGAGTAAAAAAGCATGGATCAAAATTTGTTACACGATACTTTTCTGGAGCGCTTAAAGATAGTCTACGTCAAGAATTTCTCGCAACTGTTATGGCAGGATGATTAAATTAATCGCCGCGGTAGATTCAAATTGGGGTATATCAAAAAATGGCATAATTCCGTGGCACATGCCGGAGGATCTGCGTTTTTTTCGTGAAAAGACTGTCGGTGGCGTAGTGGTTATGGGAAGAATAACTTTTTTTTCGATAGAAAAACGTCCTTTAAATGACAGAATTAATTGCTTAGTTTCGACGACTCTAACTTCCATTGATGGAGCCAGAGTTTTTAAATCGTTTGAAAATATTGTAGATGAATACAAAGATTTTTGGATAATAGGAGGCGCTCAGCTGTACAACTACGCTTTAAGAAATAAATTTGTGGATTATGCTCTGATTACCTGCATCCATAAAGATTACAACACCGATAAATTTCTTTGTAAACGCTATTTAGATAAATTCTCGACCAGATCGCTTCACTACGATAAAAAATACTCTTTAATAGAATTTTTTAAATAAAGAAATTCGCGAATTCATTCTCTGGATTTATCTTTCATTAGTCGCGCTTTTTCGCGATCCCATTCTCGCTTTTTAATTGTCTCTCTCTTGTCGACAGTCTTTTTACCCTTTCCCAATCCAACAGAAACTTTTACAAACCCTTTTTCATTGAAGTATACACTGATCGGAATAAGTGTAAGTCCGCCCTTTTTTAATTGGCCGACAAGTTTCTGTATCTGTCTTTTTCTTAAAAGCAGTTTTCTAGGCCTTCTAGGCTCGTGATTCATACGATTAGCTAATGTGTATTCAGGAATGTGCATTTGATACAAAAAAATTTCACAGTCTTTGGATAGACCAGCATAAGCGTCCGCCAAATTAACTTTATGTGTGCGAAGAGATTTAACTTCGCTTCCCTTAAGAACGATGCCGGCCTCAATTTTTTCCAAAATTTCGTAATCGTAATTGGCAGAACGGTTATAACCAACTTCCCTGTATGCTTGCATCAGGAGAGCTCCTCAACTGCACGATTTATTTTTTCCTGCAGCTCAAGACTTACTGGAGACAACGGTGCGCGCAGCTCATTAGATATCAGCCCCATTCTACTTAAAGCATATTTAACCGGAGCGGGACTTGGCTCTGCGAACATTAGTTCATGAAGGTGCATCAATGTATCACGTAGGACAGCGAACCCCTCAAGGTTATTCTGTTTAAACGCATTATACATTCTTATACAAAGCTCTGGAGCAACGTTTGCACTTACAGAAATTACTCCATTCGCTCCCATTGCTAAAGCAGCGCAGGCTGTATTGTCATTTCCGGTCAGGAAGTTGAACTTTTTCTTTGTCAACGCGCGCCATACAGAAAATCTTGAGAGGTCAGAGGAACATTCCTTTATAGCAATTACATTTTTTAGTTCACAAAGTTTTTGAAAAAGATTGAATTCTATATTGATACCAACACGTTCATGATTATTGTAGAGGATTATACTGCGCGACGTAGAGTCGCTGATTCTTTCAAAATAATCATATATCTGCTGCTGCGACGGTTTTATGTAAAACGGACATGTACACAGAAAGCTATCGACATATTTTTCCGTCTTATTAATAAATTCAACGCAATCTTCAGTGGTTGTGCAAATAGCTCCACCAATTAATTTGATTTTTCCATCATTAACTGCTGCTGCAGTTCGGATTAGCTCAATTTTTTCTTCATTGGACAGTGACAATGACTCTCCAGTAGATCCGCAAACTACTATTCCAGAAATTCCTGATCCAATTATGTAACCTATATATTTTTCAAACGCACGAATATCGATTTTTCCGTTTTTAAACGGCGTAACGACAGCTACCATATAGCCATTAAACATTTTATACCTACTTTCTATTGATGTTTTGCTGAAATAATATCCTCAAGATACGAAACCTTTTCTTCTAACTCGCGACCATCAAAATCCTGTGCATATATAGATTTTGCTTTTTCGACATTTCCGTACAACCCATATGCAAGAGCGAGATTACTGCGATATGTAACACTTGATTCAGGCAATGAACATGCATTCTCAAGATAAAATACCGCCTCTTCATATTTGTCGCATAACATCAGCGATAGCCCCATGTTATTGTAAGCGTCTATATAACTCGGACTTTTTGCGATGACTTGTTTGTAGAGACTCTGAGCTTTTTCATGCTCGCCACGTCCATCATAAACAGCTCCCAATGCGTTCAACGAATCTGGCGAAGTGCTTTTCAGAAATTCCTTTTCTGCGCCAACATTATTTCCAGACAGGAGACATATCTTTCCACGCAAATAAGATGACTTTGATACATTACAGTCGTTTGCCTCAGCCTTTTTTATATACTCCAAAGCTGCGTCCAAAAGTTTCATATCAATGTAAGCTTCGGCCAATCCAAGCATGGCGTCATTATCATTCGAATTTATTTCCAAGGCTTTATTGTAAAAATTTATTGCTGCCTCCGTATTTCCGCCACGTCTCGCTTTTTTGGCGATACGAACCATTGCTTTTGGAGACAACCGATCATCTTTTTCGGAAGCGCACCCACCTAGCAATATACAAACGAAAAATACTATCGATACATCTCTCATGGACACCACCATTAATTACGACCAAACTTCCTGGACGGCTTTTCTATAATTCTATATAAAAATTCCGAAACAATAAACTGCATAATAACAAATATTATAAATTGATACATATAAAAATCTCGTTCATAAAATGACTCTCTAGGAAAATATGTTGAGTTCGTAAAATAAACCACTATATTTGCTAAAACCAACTGAATCGCATAGAATGAGAAAGATCTACTGCCGAGGTAATCAAAAAGCTTGCTTAGAACCGGTATTCGGAAACTTCCAGGAACGAAAGCTGCCATTGCAACCAGAAAAACAGAAGAGCAAATTACTACTGTGTTTGAGAAGAATGTCTTATCTACTAACGAATTGGGATAAAACCAAACTAGCATGGCAAGAACTACTGTAATCAAATTAGAGATTTTTCCACAACACTCGCAGGATGAATTGTCTTTATATAAAAATGCCAGAAATGCACCAAGAAATAACTCTGATATATTATTGTAGATAGCGTAATACTTGTTTCCGTAAAAGGCAGCCACCGCTGGCTGTAAAACAAACAGGAAAAAAAGCCCAAGAGATAACGAAACGATGGCGCGTACATTATCATCTTTGCATGCGAGAAGCGCAAGGGGCCACAGAAGATAGAACTGAGCTTCCACAGCTAAAGTCCAGAATGGACCACACCCGCTAAAATGAATCTTTTCGCTTGATACAAACAGTTCTACAGAATTGTTATACACTCCAAAAAATACTTCCGCAGGAGCGCGTAGCAGCTGTACTACCCAATCGAGATTGCTTTCTGTGATACCAAGGAAAATACCGATTGTTATCATAACAAGTAGCACAACAGGAAATATCCTAAAAAATCTCCTTTTATAAAAAGAAAGCAGCATATCTTTCGCAGAAAACAACTTATCCAGGAATGTATTCTCCTGCAATGCATTAAATTTGTCGCGGATAGACAACGTTACTACGAATCCTGATATTGCAAAAAACAAATGCACAGCGCCACTACCAATCAGCAATTTAAATGGAATAATCTCATGTATAAAGCGCAGCGGACAAATCCAAGCAATGTGTTGAACCAAAATAAGTATACAGGCAAACCCGCGTAACCTTTCTATATCATCAAGAAATTTCGTCTTCATATCTACCTTCCAATCATTGACATCATTTTATTCATGCTACTTTTTCTAATTTTTTTTAGAACATCAAGCGTACTTTCATATTGCTTGATCAATTTATTTACTTCCTGAATTGTGGTTCCAGATCCAGCAGCTATTCTCTTCTTTCTCGCCCCATTTATCAACTTATAATTTGTTTTTTCCTTTTTAGTCATTGATCTTATAATAGCGATGTTTCTACCAACTGTTTTATCTGACACCCCGCTTGCGCTCAGCATGTCTTCTAATTGTTTGCTTTGAGGTAACATTTTTAGTATCATTTTCAGTCCACCTATCTTTGACATTTTTTCCATTTGCACAGCAAGATCATCGAATGTGAATATTCCTGCTTGCAGTCTTTTTGCAGTTTCTTCTGCTTCTTCTTTTGTGAAATTCTCCTGAGCCTTTTCAACAAATGAAACAATATCTCCCATATCAAGCAATTTACCAGCAATTCTCTCTGCATCAAAAAACTCGATTTCATCAAGCTGTTCTCCCGTGCATAAAAATTTTATTTCACAGCCGGTTAGAGCGCGCATAGATAAAGCAACACCACCGCGCGCATCTCCATCTACTCTCGTAAGAATAAGTCCAGAAATCGGCAGAGCTTCTGAAAATTTCTTGGCTATATTAAACGCGTCTTGTCCGGTCATAATATCTACCACAAGAATTATTTCATCTGGGTTAACATCCTGCTGAATTTCTTGCAGCTCCATCATTTTTACATCATCTATGTGAAGACGACCAGCTGTATCCAATATAAGTGTATCTGCACTTTCGCTTTTTACAGCCTTAAGAGCGAATTTGCAGATCTTTTCCACAGATTTTTCATCAGATTGCGCGAAAACAGCTCCACTAACTCGACGAGATAGAACTTTTAACTGCTCAATAGCCGCTGGTCGGTAAATGTCGGTAGACGCCATAACAACCTTTTTGTTCTTTTTCGAAAAAAACTTAGCTAATTTAGCGGCAGTTGTAGTTTTTCCTGCTCCTTGCAGTCCAACTAGCATTATTTTGTACGGTTTTTGATTATCTTTTAGTGGTGTTGATTTTCCTAATAGTTCCACGAGGTGATCGTGAACTATCTTCACAACCATCTGTGCAGGAGAAATTGATTTTATCACATTTTGCCCGATAGCTTTTTCTTTCACCTCTGCAATGAATTTGCGAGCAACGTCCAAAGAAACATCTGCTTCTAGGAGAGCAATCCTAATTGCTCGTAGAGCATCATCGACATCAGACTCTTTCAAACCACCACTTTTTCGTAGTCTTTCAAAAATGCCAGAAATCTTACTTGAAAACGAATCAAACACCTTTTTTATCTCCATTGAAAACAAGCTATGTTATGCTATCATAATAAAAGCGAAATTGGTATCTAAAATAAAATGGAAGAGTATACAGTTACTGCGCTTTCAGCGCTAATTAAAAGATCTGTTGAGCAAAACTTTAGAGGAGTTAGGCTAAAGGCGGAGGTTAGCGCAATTAAGGTTCATTCCTCTGGACATATATATTTCACTCTGAAGGATTCTGGTGCAGTCATAGACGCAATTTGCTGGAAAGGAGTTGCTCAAAAGCAAAAAATCAAGCTAGAAGACGGCATGGAAATAAAGTGCGTAGGGCAGGTAACAACTTATCCTGCACGATCTAAGTATCAGTTTATTGTAGAGCAATTCGAGCTTGCCGGTATTGGAGAACTTTTAAAACTGCTAGAGGAACGTAAAAAGAAACTAGCAGCTGAAGGTCTTTTTGATCAATCCAAAAAAAAGCCTCTTCCTCTATTACCGAAATTGATTGGGATAATTACATCGCCAACCGGAGCGGTAATAAAAGATATGCTGCATAGAATTCGACAAAGGTTTCCGCGAAACGTTTTACTGTGGCCAGTTTTGGTGCAGGGAAACGAAGCCAGCGATCAGATAGTAACAGCCATCAACGGAATGAATGCTCTGCCAATCGATCAGCGTCCCGATGTGTTGATTGTTGCTCGCGGCGGAGGTAGCTTCGAAGATCTGATGCCTTTTAACGAGGAAAATATCGTGCGTGCAGTTGCTAATAGCAAGATTCCTGTTGTTTCTGCTGTTGGCCATGAAACAGACACAACTCTTATTGATTACGCAGCCGATCTTCGCGCTCCGACACCAACAGCAGCCGCTGAGTTCGTAGTTCCAGAAAGAATAAAGCTTCAATCTGATGTCGCCAAAGCTTTTACTAGGCTGAATTTGATAGTTTCTTCTAACCTAGAAAAAAGAAGATTGTTTCTGCGCTCAAATAAAATTTTAAACATCAGCGGAATAGTTGGCGAAAAAATTCAGAAGACAGATTTTATATTTGATCAGATGGCTTCAGGAATGCAGAATATCATATCAAGAAGGAAAATATCACTGGCTAATGTAGCAATTTCAAAACCAATTATCAAAGATAATGTAAATGATGTCTGGCAGGAATTGCGGTTCGCGTTTTTTGGAAAATTCGAAAAAACTAAAAGCAGCTTCGCTTTAGTATCAAATGCCGTTGAATCCAATTCGTACATAAACATTCTCCGAAAAGGATTCGTATTCGTGGAATCGAAAAAATCTACCCCGATTACATCTATCAAAGAGGCCGAAAAACATCCAACGTTTAATCTCGTGTTCGCTGACGGAAGGCTGCAAGTTCAAAAATCTCCGCAGCTTTCATTACTGTAGCACCACAAAATTATTGTTGAGATATTTCGTGACCATTTTTTAGATTGGCCATTTTTTTACGTAAAGTATTGCGATTTATTCCGAGGACTTTAGCAGCTTTTAGATGATTTCCGTTTGAATATTTCAAGGCCACATTAAACAAAGCTCTCTCTACTTCTAGTACAACACGATGGTAAACTCCTGGTGGTATATCTCCGTCCTTGTGCATAGCAAAATATTTATCAAGATGCTTTTCGACAATTTTCGAAAAACCAACTTCGGAATTTACAGTACTTACCGTCGTGTCAGACATTATGCATTTCCTTATTCAAGTTACAAAGCAGCCTTTGAACACCCTTCATAAAAGCTTTCAACGCAGTTTTTTATGAAAGAAATATCGTCAGCACTGTTTATCGTTTCTCTGAAGCGTGACGCTCCGCTTAGTCCAGTACTATACCAACAAAAATGCTTTCTGAATACCCGAATTCCTTGTAATTCTCCATAAAAATCCAGAACGGTGTAAAAATGTTTCATAACTATGCAAAACTGTTCTTCCAGAGAAGGACTCTGAATAACCTCATGTGTATCAAAAAATTTCATTATTTGGTTAAGCAACCACGGTTTCCCAAGTGCAGCTCGTCCAATCATAACGCCGGTTGCATTGGATTTCTCGATGGCGCAAACTGCGTCCTCTCCTGTTTTTATATCTCCATTGCAAAGATAAGGAATTCTAATAACATCCCGCAATTCGTTGATTAGAGACCAGTTTGCGTTGCCAGAATACATCTGATTTCTAGTTCTACAGTGAATTGCAATCATTTGTATTCCAGCCTCCTCAAATTTTTTTGCTAGAGATATGCAGTTTATGTGTTCGTTGTCCCATCCGAGGCGTATTTTTACGGTAACTGGAATTTTTACTGCTTTTACAACTGCATCGACAATTTTAACTGCGAGATCTTCGTTTGTCATCAAAGCAGCTCCAGAATCATTTGATACAATTTTGCGAGCTGGACATCCCATGTTTATATCTACGATGTCTGCTCCGAGATCCTCGTTAATAATCGCAGATTCAGCCATATTTTTTGGATCGAATCCGACAAGTTGAACAATTTTTAGATATTTGTCGTTTTTATCTGCGATTCGTCTATATGTTTTTTTACTGAACCTTACAAGTGATTCACTTGAAACCATTTCTGATACCACTGCTGTGGCTCCAAAACTTTCAACCATTTCTCGAAACGGCGCATCAGTTACTCCTGCCATTGGAGCCAAAAATACAGGTGTTTTTTTAGATAAACATTTTTTGAATAGGTCTTTTCCAGAGACTTCAGAAGAGTCTAACTTCATGTTAGAACTCTACTCTTATGTCATATACAGGGTGAGCAAACAGATTCACTGAAGGCGCAGAAGCAAACAACCAATTTGCGAATATTACATTGTTCTTCTCATTTATCTCAATAAAAGCTGAAATTTCTCTATTATCTTCTGGCCCATTTTTGAAACATCGCTTGAGCTTTAATTCTATGGATCCAAAAACTTTTGTTGAATTCAGTTTTATGATTTCTCGATACACTTTACCGCTAACCTTATCAAGAATCTGAATTTTTACACTATCAATTTCTATTGGCTCAGATTCCCAAATAGATGGCTCGTCTCCAAAATCGTCACTCTGAACCATTTTTTTTATTGAAGGCTTTTTACTCTTTTCAGCTGAATGAGCAGCAAACAGAAGACTATCTGTTACAAGCGAAAAAAATAGCAATAGGCATACGCGACTAACTTTTTGCATCTTCGGTATCATCTGCATCATCCAGATCGTCCTCGGACTCATCAACTAGATCATCATCTACGACAATATCGTCTATTACATCATCATTTTTTTCCTGGAACGTCCTTGTTTTTCTCTTTAAAAGATATTCCGGATCGAATACTGCGCCGCAAGCTGGGCACACTATCTGCGATTTATTAAAATCGTAAAAGCGTGTTGAGCAGCTCAAGCAAGTTCTTTTCACACCCCAATCATCTTTACTCATAACTCTTTCCCTTTTCTTTATATATATCGAGCGATAATATCCACAAGGTTTTTATGAAGTCAATCAAGCGACCGCCAAAAAGCAAAATCATTTTATTGGCGTCGCTACGATACTTTATTTTTGATTTAAAACAAGATGTAATGACGCTATCTGGTATTAAAAGTGGGTATCTCCACATGATAAAAATTTTTACACCTAAGCCAAGACTGTTTAGCGAAACTCTGCTGCAGTGAAACGCATTTTTATAATGTAAAAAAGTCACATAAAGATATATTATAAATTTGCATAAAAATACATTTGACTTAAAGTGCACTTGTCTTGTTTTTTAAAATTACGTAAAACGCACCCTCTCCACCATGATGAATATCAGCTTGCGAGCAGGATACAATATAGTTTCCAAACGAATTCTTGATCCAATCTTGAAACGATATTCTAAGAATTGATTTTTTTAAAGCATTTCCTCCTGTTATTACAATAACTTTTTTTATATTTTCAGCTTGGCACTTTGAGAAAAAAAATATCAGCCTACAAAATGCTTCGTCTCTCGTTAATTCGTGCAGATCTATTATCTTTTCTGCCGTAAATTTTCTGCGGAGTTTTCTACTTATTGGGCATAATTGACTTTCTTTTAAGTTAATTGGTTCTTGATTAGAAACATTTTGTTGAAGTTTAGGTTTTGTTTTTTTTCTAGATGTGATAGTATGTTTCACATTAAGAGGTTTTATATTTGTTATGTAATCTTTCATCGTTTTGCGGTGCAAGATAAAGGCTCCAAAGGTATATGATGATAGATTGTATCATAAAGTTTTATAGATTAATAATGTTCTCATCGTTGATGTTATTAATTTCGTGCTCTGGCCCTGGTGAAAAAGGGAAATATTGGCATGCAGGCAGCGAAAGGCCATATATAATCAATGGGATAAAGTATTATCCGCAGACGCATTATCAATATGCAGCTGTAGGATACGCAAGTTGGTACGGATACGATTGCCACGGCAATCCAACGGCAACCGGCAGGCGGTTTGATAAGGATCGTATGACAGCTGCACATAGGACATTACCTCTCCCGTGCGTAGTTGTTGTTGAAAATCTACAAAATCACAAGAAGGTGAAATTGTTGGTTAACGATAGAGGACCTTTCGCACAAACGAACAAAAGGATCATAGATGTTTCTCAAAAAGCGGCAGAAGTTCTTGGGTTCCGCAGAGAAGGAACAGCAAAAGTGAAAATAACATGTTTACCAAAGGAAAGCCAACTTGCAGCAATAGCTTATCGCAGGAAACCTTATCCATCCAGGCCTTAATTTTAGACAAGTTTGCATTCTAGAAAAAATCGAATGGATTGTTAGTGCGTTGTGGTGTATTGGTTGTATTTTCCACTGCATGTTGCGGTCTGTTCTCCTCTCTTCTGCAGGGGCTATTTTTTAGATATTGCATCAATATCATATCGCGTGAAATCCAGTGGGTGTTTTTCGAAACTGTAACGTGAATTTTTTCTGAAATAGCAGGAAGATTATCTTCTGTGTCGATAACAAACGCGATGATACTGTTAAATGAAGTTGATATTTTGTCTACTGAAATTTTTGGAGAAGAAATTCCGCTGCAAAAACAGCGATCTACATTGGTATCGTATATATGCGAAAAATTAAAAGTAAGAAATGGCTCGACAATGTAAACTAGTGGCCTACCGTTTCCATCCATGGCATTTTTCGCTGATATTCCCAAAGTATAAAATGGAATCTTTCCGACGTAGTTAGTTTCAGATTCTTCGCATTCATGTCCATTTCTATCTATGGATGGACGCGGCAACCTGCTGTTATTAGCAACAAAAGATGCTAGTGCAATTGAAACTATAGAGATGTTGCTTCTTGTAATTTGCTCGCGTACGGCTTTGCTTGTTATTATTGTTTTTGTGATAAAAAAACCAGAAATTAATCCAATAATGGATATTGCAATGGCAATTTCCAGTAAGAATGATCCGCGCAGCGGTCTACCAAATTTTAAACAAAAGCACACAATTTTTGTTTTTATTTTTGAGATTATATCGTGAATCAATAATGCATTCTCCTGTTGCTTCCGAAGATTTTATTGCTTGAATTTCTCCAGTTGTTGGACTTCCGGTGTCATTATTCTTATCGATGGAATAGGCGTCTTCCGGCGCCAAAATTCCAATGAAATTTTGGTTGTCGGTTGTTCCTTTACACAAAATAATCCACGATCCTGGATGATTGGCGATACTAGAAGATACGCTATAGTATCCTCCGAGTTTACTTACTGGGTATCCGTTGACTAACTCTGCGCTAAGCAAACCAGACGCAATTAAATGCTGCCAAAATCGCTTTGCATCTTCTATTGAAGAAATAATTCCATTGCCGGAACCATTTTGCAGCGAATCGGAAATCATTTCGCGAGCTGCGCTAAAATCTCCTGGCAATTCGCCGTACCTATCAACAAATTCATGAATTGCTACTCGAAATGTATTTACCTGATCAGCAACTGACCTCAATTTTGCAGAATTAATGAGCTCCCTTCCTTTTATAGCAAAACTAGCGATCAAGCCAATTACTACAATAGCAATTGCCACTTCTATGAGAGAAAAACCTTTGTTTGTTTTTAAAAACTTGGTCATTTCTTAAACCTCAATGGTCTTGGATCGTTGGCAAATGTATTGTATATTTTACTGTCAGCTTCGTGATGCGCTTTGGTTTTTTTGCGAAGAATAGTTGCTTTTAGAAAGATAACTAATTCTGTGATATTTGTGGATTTATCATTACTGCCAACAAGCAAATTTGCTTTATTAAATCCAGGAAGACCGTCCCGGTGATTACTGGACGACTCTTGCATCAATCCCCCCATTACCACAATTTGGCCAGAGTGCAGCTTCAAAACAGAATCCAATTCTCGTACATCCACGATTGGAATTTTGTGATATTGAACATTTTGTCCAGTTGTGTTCGCTGCATTTGTGGCTACTGTCGTTGTTTGATAAAAAAATGGCACATCCTTATAGTTGGCGATTCGAGAAATTGTTGGGCGAATATTTAATAAAATTGTGTTGTTTTTTTTATCAATGGATGGAAGAACTGATACGATCAACCCTATTGGAATTGTGTGAATGGTGGTAGACAGAAAATCTGTGCTGCGATTATCCGAAACTGTTGCATATTGTCGCTGTAATTCTGGAATGTAAATGATTTCGTTTTGCGCAACTTTTAATATCGCAGACTGATTATTTAAAACAGTAATTCTTGGGCTCGATAAAGTTTTTACGGCTCCAAATCTTTCGATCAGTCCAGCAACTATATTCAAATTTGCTCTATCTATTCCGAACGACAGCAATCCATCATCTCTTGAAAATGGCTTTTCAAATTTTATTCCATTGTTTCGAATTATATTCCAATTAATTCCGTTTTTGTATTCATCTTTTAAATTGATTTCCAAAATTTTTGCTTCAATTAAGACTTGTGATTCAGTAGTATCTTTCAACAAACGTAAATACTTCTGCACTTCGTTATGCTTATTTTGTGTTGCGTAAACCGTAATCAATCCTCCCTGTCGATGGATTGATAAATACGATCCATCTTCTTCTCCGATAATTGTTTTCAGCGAGGTTTCCAATTCTGTCCAAAAATCATTTTTTGTTGTGCCTGAAACCAAACTACGCGATCCATTACCGTTATTCTCAGATGTGTTTGATGAATCTCCTCCCTTTCCAATGGATTGATTCATGAAGATATCTGTCGATGTGGAAACATTACTCTGTGTGTCACGTTGAATATTCAAAGACTGGAGATTATAAATTTTCAACATTGGGGTATCGATTTCGATCTTTACAGCATTTCCATCGATGGAATATTTCAGACCAGCGCTACTGCAAATGTCTTTCAAAATATCCAAAAATGGGCGATTTTTAGCAGAAAAAGAAATGCCAACATCAACGTCCTGAACGATAAAAATATTTACTCCGGCCAAATTCGCCATTTGGGTGAGAACTTCACGCATTTTCATGTTTTCAGCAACTGAAATAGAGATTATTTTATAAAAATTTTCGCTAATTGTTTGTTCTTTATCGATCTCATCTTCTAAAAAATCGTCCACATCTGCGTCTGAAATAAAATCGTCAATTGGAGCAGATATTATTTCAAAAGCCTTTGGATTTAATTTTTTTTGTTGAGGAGTTCTTGCAGTATCAACATTAGAGCAACCGCATAGCAACAAAAATAACACCAATACTGACTGACGCATGCAGCTCCAAAACAACAAAAACACCCAACGCATATTATAAAATAAATAAATAATTTTGTACAGATAAAGATTAAAATTCTGTTTTCTTTTTCCTTAGTGCAAGTATCATACCGAGAGTAACACTGCTGGCCAGCATGGAAGATCCTCCATAACTCATAAAAGGTAGTGTCATTCCTTTCGTTGGAATTATGTGTAAAGTGGATGCGATATTGATGAACGATTGCAGCCCGAATTGCGCAAGCAATCCGACCGATGCAATTAGCGAAAAAAGATTGTTTTCTTTTATGGTTTTTAGAATGCCATATATGACGATGAAAGCAATCATGGACACCACAAAAACGCACACGAAAAATCCGAATTCTTCTCCAAGAACTGCAAAAGCGAAATCAGCGTGGGCATCCGGCAGATGTTTTTTGATAATTCCTTCTCCTGGACCAACTCCGAAAAAACCTCCATTGGAAAATGCTTCCAGCGATCGATTAATTTGGTAATGATCTCCGATTGCCGGATCTAAAAAACGATCAACACGTGCTGTTACGTGTGGCAAAAATAAATACGCAAGAATGAAACCGCTTCCTCCAATGATTGCAGCAACAACGACGAAAAATATCGGTAATCCGTTGAGGAATAATTGTCCAAACCATACAGATGTCGTTATAACTATCATTCCAATATCAGGTTGTAGCACCAGTAAAAAAACAAATAGTGCAAGAAGTGTGATGGCTAAAAAATTTCCTCGAAATTCCGGATGTTTTTGTTGTTCTGAAAACATCCACGCTGTTAAAATAGCCAAAGAAGGTTTTACAAATTCCGATGGCTGCATAGAAAAACCTAAAATTGATACCCAACGACGAGCTCCTTTGATTTCTGTTCCAGCAATCAGTGTTACGAATGTTAAAAATATAGATACAATGAACAAGAAAATGGATAGCTTTTTTATGTTTGAATCATTTAAAGTGGAAATCATAAAAACTATGACAAGCGAAGGAACAAGGTATAATAAATGTCTTTTCAAAAAATAAAATTTTTCGATTCCCATTCGATCTGCGACCATGGGAGTAGCTGCAACAGCCAATAAAATTCCGAATGCTATCAATACTAAAAACGCAAAAAGTAGAACTCTATCTACTGTCCACCACCAATGTCCCAAAATACTATTACTATCTCGTGCAATCATTTTTCTCTTAGAACCAACTCTTTAAACCTATTACCACGATCTTCGAAATCCCTAAATTGATCGAAACTTGCGCAGGCCGGAGACAGCAGCACAACGTTCGCATTCAAATTTTTAGCAATTTCGCGGGATCGATTTACCGCTACTTCCAAAGTTCCGCTGATCTCATTTTTTACTCCATATTTTGTCAGTAAATGTGACCAATTTTTAGCTGCTTCTCCTATTAAAAATGCGAAACGTATTTTTTCGAAATATCCAATCAAACTTTCGATTCCATCTTCTTTCGGACGACCGCCTAGTATCCAAATTATATTATTAAAGCGTTGCAATGCTTTCTCAACGGAATCCGCATTTGTCGCTTTACTATCATTTACGTATTGAATACCGTCAATTGACGCAATGATTTCCTGGCGATGTTCAAGTCCTTTTGATAAAAATAGTCCGTTGCGAAACGATTCCTGTTTAACTTCGTTTCGCATACATGCCGCGTAAGCTGCAGCAATATTTTGGCGATTGTGATTACCATCAAGAACAGGATTTTTTTCGCAGATGACTTTATGCGAACCGAAACGATCGTCAACCAATTTATCTCCCTTCCATCCAACTCCAAATTTTGGTACTTTGTTTCCGGAAATCGGAATAACGCAGGGGTGATTTATCGTTTTCAGAAATTCAAAAATTTCTAAACAGTGATTGTCGTCAACGCCAATTATCGCAGTGGATTGTTCGTGAAAATTTGCGAATATTTTTTGTTTGTTGGCTATGTATCCTTCCATTCCACCATGGCGCGTTAAATGGTCTGGTGTGATGTTCAATAAAATAGCTGTGTTAAATCCCAAAATATTGCATGACTCTAACTGATAGGAAGATAACTCCAAAACAAAAAAGTCTGCGGCGGAATCAAGAGATAAAATTGGATTTCCAAAATTTCCGCCTATGGCTGCTTTTTGATCAGCGAATCTCAAAAGATAGTATATTAGCGCTGTTGTCGTAGATTTTCCATTTGTCCCAGTAACACAAATACTTGTTCTGTTCGGAAACTGACGTTGAAACAAATCAACATCGTTTAAAACCGGGATGAATTTTTTATTAGCCATCTGAATCATTAAATGAATTTTTGGCCAGAGTATACTTATTCCAGGGCTAACAACAATCGCATCAAAAATTTCATCTACATCGAAATGGTTGATCGAATTGTCATCGTGTATTTTTACTTCTGCACCGCTTGCGATCAGAGAATCGACAACGGACTTTCCGGTTTTTCCAAAGCCAATCACACCAATTTTTTTATTTCTACAAAAATCTAAAATAATCATCTTATTTTCAACGTTGCTAATCCAATCAATGCAAACACGAACGAAATAATCCAAAATCTAATAACAACAGTGGACTCTGTCCATCCTTTTTTTTCAAAATGATGATGGATGGGGGACATTAGAAAAATCCTCTTTCCAGTCCATTTGAAGTAAGTTACCTGAATCATGACGGACAGAGCCTCGCACACAAATAATCCGCCTACAATTGCTAGAACAAACTCATGCTTTGTGATTACGCTGATACCACCCAATGCTCCGCCAATTGCAAGTGATCCAGTATCTCCCATAAATATCATTGCCGGGGGAGCGTTGTACCACAAGAATCCAAGACACGCACCGATAAGCGCTCCGCAAAAAATACACAGTTCACCTGCCGATGCTACATAGGTAATTTGCAAATAATTTGCGAACACGAAATGTCCAACAATGTAGCTGATGATACCAAAACATAAAGCTGCTAACATGGATGGAAATGTTGCGAGTCCATCGAGCCCGTCCGTCAAATTTACAGCGTTTGAACTTCCAACTATCACAAATGTTGTGAAGCAAATTAAAAATACAAAATTGTCGATTACTAAGTTTTTTAGAAATGGAAATGTCAATTTACCGGCAACGTCAGTGGCTCTCAGTAACTCTACCAAATATGAAAAGATCAATGCTATAACAATTTGAAACAACATTTTTTTTCTTCCACGCACTCCCTTTGAATTTTTAAATTTTACTTTCAAAAAATCATCCCAAAATCCGAGGATACAATACGAAAACGTCAAAAAAATTATTAGAATTAAATACCGATTTGTAATATCTCCCCAAAGTAAAGACGAAAGTATCGTCCCAGCTACAATAATTGCTCCTCCCATCGTTGGAGTTCCTTGTTTCTGCACTATGTGTGACTCTGGGCCATCTTTACGAATCGGCTGGGAAAGCTTGAAGTACTTTATGAACGCCGGATAAAGTAAAAAACTGATTATCAGCGATGTAAGTAATGCGCACATCGTTCGAAAAGTTATGTAACGAAGTAAATTCATTCCAGAAATAAAATTAAAATATGGAAAAAGAAAATTGTAAAACATAATTATTGATCCATTTTTTTTATAGCGTTTACAATAAAATCCATCTTCATGGAATTAGATCCTTTTACTAAAATACAATCACCGTTTTGAATCTTTTCCAAAACTTTTTCGGCAAGATCTTGGGAATTTTCGCACCATGCGCCTTTTTTATGATCCTGTAAATTGTCGAACATTTTTTTTGCTAAACGTCCGCAAGCAAAAACCAAATTTATTTCAAATTTATCTATGAGGGGCGATAAATTTTCATGAAAATAAACTTCATCCTTCCCAAGTTCAAGCATGTCTCCAAAAATCAAAATTTTTCTATAATTTTTGTACCAAGCAAGTGATTTTATTGCAGATTTTGTGGAAGTATGACAAGCATTATAAGAGCCATCCAATAAAACTAGATCACGACTTTTTATGTGGATACTAGTTCCGCGTCCATATGGTAAACTAAACGAAGAAATTTTATCTGCAAGTTCTTGCAAAGATATTTCTGAAATAATGTGGGAGCACAAAATTGCAGATAAGCAATTTTCGATGAACGAATCACTTCGAAAAATTTCGTTACTGCTGCAGAGTTCTATTCTTGTTCCTAAAATTTTAGCTGATATTTTGCATTCGTTATTTGAAGAACTGTAATCGATAACTTTCGCATCTGCGTTTGACGAACCAAAAGTGAAGATGTTTTGGATGCCATTTTCATTAGCTTTTCGTTTTAGAAAATCTGCATATGGAGAATTAAGTGGAATAATTGCTGCTTCCTGTTTTTTCTGCGTTTCGAAAATTTCAGATTTTGCTCTTGCAATATCCCAAATTGAGTCGAAGAATTCTGCATGAGCTTCACAAATTTTTGAGATAATAGAAATTGATGGTTGAACTAAACTTATCAATTTTTTTATTTCGCCGGCTGCACTCATTCCCATTTCGAAAATTCCGATATTAGTATCAGTTGGCATTGTGGCTGCGCATATCGGTAAGCCTACCTGACTGTTGAAATTTTTTCGTGTAACGTAAACATTATCTTTTTCTTTTAGAAGATGATAAATCAAATTTTTTGTCGTTGTTTTTCCAACACTGCCGGTGACGCCGATATATTTTGCAGAGCATCTTGAAAGGTTATACCTTGCCAGCTGCAGCAATGCTTCTTGAGTGGATTTTACATTTATTATCTTACTCGATTCCACATTGTCGATACTTTCTTCGGAAAGAGCAAGCACTGCTCCATTTTTTAAAGCCTGATGAATAAAATTATGTCCGTCAGTTTTTTGGCCTTTTAGCGCAATAAACAAATCTCCATATTTCGCATCGTTCGAATTAACACAAATATCGTTTATGTTTTCCGCAACTAATTGATTGAAAATTAGAGATAATTCATTTTTTGAAAAAATCATTTTTGTACTTCGTCCAATATAATTTTTTTATCATCAAATTCTTGTGATTCTTTTCCAATAACCTGATAAGTTTCATGCCCCTTTCCTGCAACGAGCAACGTATCTCCATCAGATAACATTTTTATTGCAGATTTAATAGCTGATTTTCTATCTCCAATTTCTATGGCATACTGACATCCTTCCAAAATCATTTTCCTTATTTGTGCAGGATCTTCATCGCGTGGATTATCATCTGTTACGATTACAATATCTGAAAATTTTTCTGCGACTTTTCCCATTAAAATTCGCTTTTGTTGATCACGATTTCCTCCGCATCCAAAAACAGTGATTATCCTGCTTTTTTTGTGATTGCGAAGAGACGAAATCGCGTTTTGTAGGGCGTCCGGGGTATGCGCATAGTCAATATATATACTCGATGATCCGAACTGCGCGACAAGCTCCAACCGACCATTAATGGGCTGCAGTTTTTGCAAACAATTCACGATGTTATCAATGCTCAATCCGGTAATGTAAGCAATTGTAGCAGCACACATTGCATTATATACCTGAAATACTCCACAAAGAGGCAGAGCGAAAGAAATTTTTTTTCTGAAAAACAAAGCATCAACCCATTGTTGCGATTCATTTGGTATTATCTTTAAAATTCTAATATAATTTGAATTATATCCATAATCAATGTATTTTATTTTTCGTTCGTCTGCGACATTGTGTATTTTTTCTGAATATTGATCATCAGAATTTGCAACGAAAACAGATTGTTCAGAGGCCAATTCCTTGAATAGTCGCAATTTTGCATTCCAATAATTCTCCAGAGTTTTGTGATAATCAAGATGATCCTGTGTAAAATTAGTGAAAGCGCACACGTTAAATTTGATCTGATCAACACGATGCTGCTCTATTCCTTGACTTGTTGCTTCCATTGCAATGTATCTGATTTTACGTTCACAGAGTGTGTGTAAAATTTTATGTAGTTCTAAGCAATCTGGGGAAGTCATATTATGCGAAAGTTTTTTACAACCGTTTTTTTCAACAACTCCCAAAGTTCCAATGCTAGCTACATCGATTCCGGATGCAATCCATATTTGTCGTAAAATATCTACTGTGGAACTTTTTCCATTTGTTCCTGTGACAACTGCGACATTATCAAAATTACTCGGAAAAAAATACGATGCGATGCGTGCTAATTCTGCTCTGACATTTTTCACGGAAAAAAACATGACATCATTTTCTGTTTTGCAGTAACTTTCGCTACCTTCAAGTACGATGTATTTTGCTCCACGAACAATGGCTTCCTCAATGTGATTTTTTCTCTGCTCAGCATTTCTATTTAGTGCAACAAACATACTTCCACGTGTAACTAACTTTGAATTGTCGCAGAGATCTACAGCATCTTTGTGATCGAATAATTCCAATACTTTTTTCATAACAGTTTCCTCATAATATCCTTCCAATCAGGTTCTGGGTTTGTCGATGAAATAACACCAAGCATTGCTCCTATTCTTTTTATGATACGTGCGCAAATTGGAGCGGCATTCCAGCCAGCAGTTCTGTAGCCGTGAGTTTTCGCTGTAGCCTGCGGCTCATCCAATACCACATATATTGAGTATTTCGGATCAGTCATAGGAAACGCACCGACAAACCCGGTGTAATTTGCATTTTTCAAATAGCGACCGTGCTTTTGCTTTTCAGCTGTTCCAGACTTTCCTCCAACAAAGTATCCTGGAACATCCGCGAATTTGTTTCGTCCCTCTGTTACGTTAATTCTCATGAGGGCTTTTATCAAGTTGGATGTTTTTTTCGAGACAATTTTTCGTCCTTGTACAGCGTTTTCGCGTTTTAGCAGAGTTGGGTTGCACAAAATTCCGTTGTTAATTATTCCGGAAGTTACCGTAATCATATGAAGAGGACTCAGCGCAATTCCATGTCCGTAGGAAATAGTTACAGAGCTCACGTCTGTCCAAGGAGTTGGATAAAGCGGACGCTGAGTCTCCAATAATTCGCATGAAACTGCATCTAGTAATCCTATGTCTTTAAAAAATTTCTTTTGAACTGTTCGTCCGATGTCCAGAGCAATTTTCGCAGAACCAATATTGGAAGAATATTTTAGAATCTCTTCGACAGAAAGCATTTTTCCGAGTCCTTTAAAATCGTGCACAGTGAATCTTCCAATGTTTATAGGAAAGCGCGCATCGAATACTGTGAATGGAGTAACTCGTCCTGATTCCAGTGCCATGGCCGTGTTGAAAATCTTCGCGGATGATCCTGGTTCAATGGCCGAGGATGTAATCATATTGAAGCGCTCTTTTGCCTTTGGATCTGAATTTTTATTTGGGTCGAAATCAGGAATCGAAACCAGCGATATTATCTCACCGGTAGATATTTTCATTATGACGGCCGCGCCACCGATTGCGCTGAATTCTTCAATTCCTTTTTGCAATTCATCTCGAACCGCATGCTGAATCTTTACATCGATTGACAGCGTTATAGATTTGGTAGATTCTCGCAGAGATTCATCGAATACTTTTTCAATGCCGGCAATTCCGACATTATCAATATCAGTTCCGCCAATGACATGCGCCAATAAATTTCCATCCGGGTATACTCTACGCTCAGTTTTTAAAAAATGCATTCCTGGGATACCTTGATTCAAAACTGCCTGTTCCTGAGTTGGCGATAAATTTCTTTTTATCCACAGAAATTTTTTTTCAGAAGATAGCTTTTTAGCAATGTCAGCCTTATCAATTTCTTTCAGTGCGTCTGAAATTTTTTCGGCAGCTTCTTCGATATTTATAATTTCATGCGGACACGCATATAAAGATACAGTCGGTAAACTCGTTGCAATTATTACTCCATTCCGATCTATAATATCTGCACGAGAAATTACTGATGGAGTGAAATCAAAACCATATTCTCCATCTCTATCATTAAAAACCATAATTTGCGCAAGTCGGATAATCAGTGCAGAAAAAAGTAGTATAAAAATACTTATAGCAAACAATGCTCTATGCTTTGCGATTTTTAAAGAACGCGACAACGAATATATGTTATTGCCGTAACCTCTGTACATTAATCGAAGCCTTTCGATGAAAGAACTTCTCTAACCAATTTTGATAACTTTTTGGTTTCTTTATATTTCTTTTTTTCTGAATGGAATATTGACGGATCAAACTCCAATAGTTGTGATGGCTCGACCTGCTGCATGTTTAAATATCTAACCGCTAGTTTTTGTATTCTTTCCGGGGACGTAAGTGCTTTCCATTCTGCTTTTAAAATATGATGATTCTTTCTTTCGATCACCAATTCTCTTTTCGCGCGACGGATTCTATCTTCAATGGACATGACTGTGTACTTCAAATAGAACAACCATGACCCAAAAATGCAAATCAAAAGAACAAAAAATATTGTAGACGTTTTTGTCATCATTTTTGTAACACTAAAAACCAGTTAGTGTAACACAGAAATTCCGCGAAGTTTAGCAGATCTTGATTTTTGGTTAACAGTAACTTCTTCTGCAGATGGAATGATAGGTTTTTTCGTTATCAATGTAAAGTTAGAATCATTTTGTGCCAATTCTCGAAAAAAAAATTTCACAATGCGATCTTCCAACGAATGAAAACTTACTACTATGATTTTTCCGCCTGGTTTAAGTAGATCAACAGAATCATGCAGGACTTTTTTTAGTTCATCTAATTCTTTGTTTACAAAAATTCTTAGAGCCTGGAAAGTTTTTGTGGCAGGATCTATTTTTCCAGTTCTTCTTACGCAGGAACGAATTACGTTGGCCAAATCCTCCGTGTTATGTATCTTTCCGAGATTTTGTTTTATGTTTTCTGCGATTCTGCGGGAAAAATGTTCTTCTCCAAATTCATATATAATATTAGCAAGATCACGTTTTGAATATTGCTGAATAATGTCCAATGCTGTTTGCTCGCACAATCCCATTCCCATATCGATAGGGCCAGAAAGATTAAATGAAAAACCACGTGTTGGATCGGTCAATTGAAAAGTTGATACTCCTAAATCCAATACAACGCCATCCAACTTTTTTTCAGAATCGCAGATCAATTTTATATCGCTGAATTTTGCATTGTAAAAATCGAACCTTGTTGGATATTTTTGTTTAATTTCATCTGCTATTTTTTTTACTGACGAATCTCTATCCGAAGCAATTACTCTACAATTTGCTGCTTCCAAAATTGCTTGCGTATACCCTCCACCTCCAAATGTTCCATCGAAATAAACTCCTCCATCTTTCGGAGATAGCATATTTAATACTTCTTTCAATAAAACTGGAACATGCTGCAGCATCTTTATAATCCGTTACAAAAAGTATGATATTATTATAAATATCGGAAGCAATATCGTAATTGACCAAACCATGTATCCTAAAAATGATGGTACTTTTAATCCATAGCTTATTGATATGGATTTTACAATCAAATTTGGTGCATTTCCGATGTAAGTTAGTGCTCCCATAAATACTGTTGAGATTGAAAATGCAGTTAAGATATTGGATTTTATGGTCATTAAAATATTTGGATCTCCGGAGGTTAAATGGAAAAAAATCAAAAATGTTGGAGCATTATCCAAAATTGATGATAATATTCCGCTGACCCAAAAACATCTACTAGCAACAAATTCTCCTCCTGGTGCAATCCATTTGAATAGATCTCCGAATGCTCCATTCGATCCCTGATGCAATATTTCTATAATTGGAGTAACAGTAATAAAAATTCCAGCAAACAATTCTGCAATTTCTTTTATTGGAGCCATGGAAAAACTGTTTTTTTCGCGAATCTCAGCTTTCGTAAATTTTAACGAAAGTACAGAAACTATTGATAAAATTATATTTCTCAGAAGCGACGAATAGGAGAAACTTTTCTCGCATAACCTAAATGTACCATCGAAATTGCAAAAAATAACAGTCAATAAAGCAATTGCTATCAAAATAATGTTCATGTATCCATTTATTTTGAAAAATGGTTCATTCGTCTCTTCGTACAGAATTCCCAAATCCATTTTGAATAAAAAATAATCTATAACCAAGAACAGCAAACACAAAATTGTGATCGTACTAAATAAAAATGGATACAAATTTTTTATAAACCAGAAAAAATCTATCCCCTTTAAAAATCCTATGAACAGTGGAGGATCCCCAAGAGGAGTGGCGGCTCCACCAATATTTGCTATTATCAATATAAAAAATACCATTAAATGGGTCGTGTGTCGTCGTCCTAAATTGGCTCGCAAAAAGGGACGTATTAGTAGAGCGGCAGCTCCTGTTGTTCCGATCCATCCAGCAATAATGCTTCCGAAAAATAAGAATAATGTGTTGAAAATATAGCCGCATCCCCGCGGGAAGTCGACAAAAATTCCTCCAGATACGATGTATAATGTGGAAATCAACACTATAAACGGTATGTAGTCGGCCAATATCGGTTCACAAATTGCTGTAGATATCTCACTAGCACCGAAACAAATGAAAACAGCTGTCAGATACGCTCCTCCCCAAAACACAGGAACATAGCCGCTATACTTTTCCCATAATTTCGGACACAGCAACGGCAAAAACGACATGGAAAAAATAATCCCTAGAAAAGGAACGGACCATAAAGCGCTAGAAAACTCCACTTTTTCACCATAATGATTGCCAGGGATAATACCACCATTCAAAATATCATTTCTAGATCATGTTGAATAATTTTTGTGTTTCAAAAATTTCTGAATTTCTCAATTTCATTTTTCAGTCTAAAATATCATATTTCTTATTTTTATTTCCCTTTACATTAAAAATAAATATCAGAAACACGCACATAACGTACTCCACAAAAATCTATATCGCAACGGATCTGAAGAAAATTCTTCAGATCCTGATGCTTGTTGTTCAACGTGGCACTTCTGAAACTTTAATGTTGGTTATTTCGTTGATTCATCAATTTAGTAAGAATATTTTGAAAAATCCCTCGTTGACGCTCTGAAAGTTCTTGATCAAAAGCAGAACAAAAAACATAAATGGGGGCTTTTAGTTCCTCAGATAGTTCCTTTAGTTCCTCATATAGTTCCTCAAGATTACAACAGCGAAGAAGCATGTCTGTCCGAGTATAATAATTCGCACCAAGAAAAAGATCCATCCGATCATTGAAACATAAATTATCAAATAAAGCACGCACCCATCCACAACCACACAACAACGCAAGAAAGAAATTCTGCCGTTGCTGTGGCTCCAATTGAAGAAATAAGTTCAATTGATCCTGCAAATTGTTTGATAGATTCCGTAATAGAAGATATCGATTAGATCGACCTTCATTATCTCGACCACCAAGATATCGACCTTCATTATCTCGACCACCAAGATTAAGAAAGAAATTATTCCACTCATGCTTATCTAAACGAATAAATGTCAGATACTTTAGATCCGATTCATCAAACTTAAGAGATAAATCATCCTGTTGCTGCCGACTCAATTTGGCAAGTAAATTCAGCTGATTCTGCATATCCAACATAAAAAATAAATCTCTCTGACACTTTTTCACTAGATTAAATAAAACCAGCTGATTCTGCGCATCCAATCCAAGAAAGAAATCGCGACGCTCTTTATCATCTAAAATATAGGTTAATAAATTCTGCTGACTACTCCGATTCAACCCAAGAAATAAGTCAAACTGATCCTTTCGACTTAAGTTGGTAAAAAATCTACTAAAACAATATTTGCGTAGATAATCATTCATTAATAACTCAGGCTCCAATCGATTAAATGAATCCCGATTACTCTGTGGATCAAGTAGATTAAATAAATCAAGCTTATTTTTCTGATCCAACAAATAAAAAGAACTAAATTGCTCATCTCGATCCAATTCAAAAAAGAAATTCAGCTGTAGCTGCTGACCTAAATGGCTAAAAAAATTCACCTTATTCTGCGGATCTAACTGAGCAAAGAAACTAAGCTGATTAGGCCGTTCTAATTGGAAAAAGAGAGTAAGCTGATAATTCACCTCCAATTTGGCCAATAAATCCGGTTGATCACGCTGATCTAATTGAAGAAAGAAATCAGGTTGTTGCTGCGCACGAAACCAATCAATGTGAATAAGCTTTTGTTGCGTATCAAGTCTGTTAAATAAAAGCCGCTGATCATTTTGACCAAAGCTAGCAAATAGTTTCAGCTGACTCTGCGGATCCAATGCACTAAGAAAAAGCGGCTGCTCCCTCACATCCAAGATATTAAAGAGATTATGTAATTGCTGCGTAGCATACTTACCCAATAGACGTAATAGATCCAACGCTTTCTGATGCTGATCCGACGGAAGACCAAATAAATCCAGCAATTGCTGCGGATTCAACATAATAGATAAGCTAAACAGCTCCTTCAGATCTAAAGCGTCAAATAAATCCATCTGATTCCCCCTATCTAAGCTAAGAAAGAAATCTTTCTGTAGCTGCTGACCACCTTTGAACATACCAAAGCTAGTGTAGTAATTTCTTTTATTCTGCGGACACAACAGAGTAAAGAAATCCTTATGTTGCTGCGGATAGTACAACGGATTAAACGCAAAAAATAAATCCATCTGCTCATTCTGATTCAATTTAGTAAAAAAGTAACGCTGGTCGTCGCAATCCATTTTTAGAAAGAAATTAACCCGCTCACTCCGATATAACTTATCGAAATAATTCAATCGTTGTTGCAGATCAAATCTACTGAATAAAAACCTCCGATCTTTCAGACACGCACAAGCAAACATAGTCTTCTGTTTATTGTGATCCGATATATCGAATTCATGAAAAAGATTCAGTAGATTCGACTTTTCTGGCTGATCCAACTGAGCAAATTCAGCAGAATCTATCGCCGAAACACCACTTACAAACAACAAAACACTAAAATAAAGCACTTTCTTCATAATTATTCCCCGTTATTAACAAACCTATTGTACAATGTTTACAACTAAACATCACGTTAATAATTGCACACTAAATGTGTTTTGTCAAGCTTTTTTAATTCTTATCATTTTTTTTAATATACAAAGAGAAAGCACTGGAACTGTGAATGAATTGTTGATTCGATATAATCGCAACGGATCTGAAGAAAATTCTTCAGATCCTGATGCTTGTTGTTCAACGTGGCACTTCTGAAACTTTAATGTTGGTTATTTCGTTGAACATGTCCACAAGAAATTTACTGATTCAATCGATTAACCAAAGTATTAAGTTGTTGCGGATTCAACTGATTAGCTGAAGCATTCCGTTGCTGATTCAATCGATTAACTAAAGCATTCTGTTCCTGCTGTTCCAAACTAGCAAATAAAGCCTGCTGCTGTTCCAAATCCAATTCAAGAAAAAAATCAATCTTTCGCTGTGGATTCAATTGAGTAAAGAAAGTCGGCTGCTTCTGAGGATCCAATCCACCAAATAAAGCCAGCTGATCCTGCAAATTCATCTGAGCAAGTAAATTCCGCTGTTGTTTCCAGCTCAATTGAGTAAATAATTTCAGCTGTTTTTTCTTATTCAACTCAATAAATAAATCCTTCTGCTTTTGCGCATCCAAATTAACGAAAAAATTCAGATACTTCTGCTGATATTTCTCCTGATCTAACAACTTAAAAAATTTCAACCGTACATCATTATGCGAAAGATTAAAGACAAGAAACTGATTCTTCTGATCCAATTTCTCAAAGCGCTTAATCTGTTCATCCCCGCTTAGTCGGGCAACTTCATTACATTCATTATAATCTGCGTCACTATAATATGCGTCACTATAATTCATATCTGTCGCTGAAATGCCATTAACAAACAACAAAACACTTAAATAAACTATTTTTTTCATAACTATTTCCTCTCTTATTAATAATAATATTTACAACTAAACATCGTACTAATGATTACACATCAAAATGAATGAACGGTTAATTTTTAGCACAATCGCACCGGATCTGAAAAAATTCTTCAGATCCGGATGCTTGCTGTTAAATGCTATATTTTTGAAACTTCGATGCTAATTATTTTGTTGAGCGTATACGTGAAAAAACTCATGAACAAACGGATCCAATCGATCCGTCAATTTCATTGTGAGGTGTTTTATGTGGCCATTTGTTTCAATGTTAAAGCTTTGCTACCCATTTAACCTTCGGACAAAAAAATCTAACTCTTCAAAATTGCTGAAATTTATTTCTACAATTCCTCCGCTACCCTTTAATTTTATATTGGATTTTAATTTAATTAAGGATGAAATTTGCTCTGCGAGATTCGATATTTCTGAATTTTTCGTATTATCGTTTGACTGCTTGCGCTGTTTTACAAGATTTTCCACTTGACGAACATTCATAGATTGGTCAATCACTTGATTTGCGATAGAAATTGCGTCTTCAGTACCAATGAGAGCACGAGCGTGCCCATAGGCAAGTTTTCCTGATTTTACCATATCCTTGATTTCATCCGGCAGAGTCAATAATCGCAGCATGTTTGTAATATGACTGCGACTTTTTCCTAAAATTTCAGATAATTCTTCCTGAGTGCGGTGAAATTCATCAAGGAGTCGCTTGTAAGCTAACGCTTCTTCAAGCGGATTCAGATTTTCCCTCTGAATGTTCTCTATAATCGCAACTTCTAGCTGATCTTCGATACTCATTTCTGTAACAATAGCTGGAATTTCCGCAAGACCAGCGATTTTCGATGCCCGGAGCCTTCGCTCTCCGGCTATTAGCTGATAGTTGCCATCGCTGAGCTTTATCACCAAAATAGGTTGAAGAATTCCATTTCTTTTTATGGATTCAGCCAAGGAGTTAAGACCTTCTTCGTTGAAAGTCTGTCGCGGTTGAAATGGGTTTGGACTAATACTGTTAACATCGATTTTAACAATCTCTTTTCCATTATTTTCCTGATTTTGTAGAGAAAAATCAAGAAATGCCGATAACCCTCTTCCTAAACTTTTTTCTGTCATTGGACCTCCCTACTCAAAAATTCCCTTGCAAGCTCTATGTAAGAAATGGCTCCTGATGACTTGACGTCGTATAAAATTACTGGCTTTCCGTAGGAAGACGCTTCACTAATTTTTACGTTCCTCGGAATAACAGTATTGAAGACCAAGTTCTTAAAATGCGAGCGAACATCGTTTGCAACAACTGAACTAAGACCGTTTCTTCGATCATACATCGTAAGCAAAATTCCAGAAACAATCAAATTTTTGTTAATAGTATTTCTGACGCTCTGAATTGTATTGAATAACTGCGCCAATCCTTCTAACGCGTAAAATTCGCACTGCAGCGGAATGATAATTCTGTTTGATGCATTTAAAGCATTTATATTGATAAGACCGAACCCAGGAGGACAATCTATCAAAATATAATCGTAATTTAGGTTAGAAATGGCCTGCTTGAGTTTGCTGTCACGATCCTTTTGGGGAAACAGTTCAATTTCGGCTGCAGATAAATCTATCGTAGATGCTATGATGTGAAGACCATTAACGTAGGTATTTTGGATAATCTCGCGCGGATCTGTTAGACCAAGCAAAACACCGTAGCTGCTCTGTAGACCCCGTCCTTTGTGGATACCGAAGCCCGTCGTGGCGTTACCCTGCGGATCTAAATCAACAACCAGCACTTCATTACCAACGGCCGCAATTGCCGTGGCCAAATTCACAACGGTCGTCGTTTTCCCAACGCCACCTTTCTGATTAATGATAGCGATAATATTAGGTTTTTTAGAATTCATGCTTTGCCTTCCTTCACCGGATTATACAACGCTATATCCTCATCTGATATGGAATTTCTACAATTATTCGAGTTTGCTCGCTTTTTTGTTTTCTGTACAGCAGTGCAGTTTTAAATATTGTGGCCGTCTGATTGTGTAAAATATTCTGCCAAAATTTTCCCGGAACAAAACTCGGCATAACAACAATTGCCTTTCCGTTCTCTGGATTGCGCTCATCCTGCTCATAAAGAAAATCTAGAAACGGATTAACAACAGAACGGTACGGAGAGTTAAGCAGTACAAGAGGCATTGAGAAATCCATCGATCTCCAGGTAAGTTTCAATCGGTCGATTTCTTTTTGATCGATATTTACGGCTACAGCTTGCACGTCGTTGGACAATGATGCAGCGAACCTCAGCGCTGCAAGCGTTCCTTTGTGAATACGCGAAACAGGAACAACAACCTTTGGATGAGCATTTTTTATCGGTCTCAATAAACATCCGATGCTTCCATTTTTAAGATCAAGCTCTGTGTTGGTGGCAGCATAACGACGATTAACTTTTCTAAATGCGCAAAATAAAATTGGGATCAGAAGAAGGACTATCCATGCTCCGTGCGTGAATTTGCTATCGATTATGATGAGCAGAGTAATGAGGCTCACCAATGACCCAAATGCATTGAGGGCAGCCTTGATATACCAATTGTTTCCGCGATTTTTTATCCAGTGTTTCACCATTCCAGCCTGTGAAAGAACAAATGATGTAAAAACACCAATTGAGTACAGAGGAATCAACGAATGAGAATCTCCATTAAATATAATTATTAAAAATGTCGCCATCAGCGCCAAAAAAATGATTCCATTGCTGAATGCCAAACGGTCTCCAAGCTTTGCGAATCGCGTTGGAATGTACTTTTCCTTCGCAAGAATGCTGGCCAGCCGCGGAAATCCCGAAAATGATGTATTCGCTGCAAGAAATAGTATGCAGGCTGTTGCGAATTGCATACAGTAATATAGAGCTCCACTTCCAAACACATTTTTTGCTATTTGCGAAATAACAGTTTCACTTTCGGATGGAATTATTGCAAATTTACGCGAAAGAAACGTTATTCCAAAAAACATGGACGCAAGAATTATCCCCATGAACAGCAGCGTAATCTGCGCATTTTTGTACTGAGGCTTTTTGAACGCAGTTACGCCGCTGGCAATTGTATCGATTCCAGTAAGCACAGAACATCCCGATGCGAACGCTCTAAGAATTACGACTAAGACCAGCAAAGAAGACGCATCCGGTGCTATCTTTGGTGCAATTTTTGTGGCTGAACCAGAAGAAAATACACCGTAGACTATCATTATCAGTACCAAACCTATAAAAAAGTATGTCGGAATGGATAGTATATTAGCAGACTCCCTCGATCCACGCAGATTCGATATAACCACAAGCACAAGTACACTGAGGCATATTGCAACAATGTGATTAGACAGTGATGGAAACGCTGATACAATAGCGTTCGCGCCTGCGGATAAACTCACTGCAACAGTCAATGTGTAATCTATCAGTAGCGCAGATCCAGCCAATAAACCAAAAAATTCTCCGAGATTTTCCTTTGCAACAACAAATGCGCCTCCGCTGTTTGGATAGGCCTCAATTGTTTGCCAATAGGAAGCAACGATCACGAACAGTAATCCAACAATTGTTCCCGCAATTGGCAGAGAAAAAGCGCAGGAAAAAAGTACCCCCAGCGCCAGCAAAATCTCTTCGGTTGCATAGGCGACCGATGATAAGATATCCGATGAAAAAATGGCCAGCGCTTTAACTTTTGTTAATCTTTCAGATGCTAGATTTTCAGTTTTTAGTGGATCGCCAAAGACAAACTTAACTAGGCTCATTTTCGTTTCTTAGTATTTTCTTTAATTCCATTAGTTCAGCCTGCACATCCATACGTTTCTGAACTTCAACGTTATTGGATTGAATTAACTCTAGCACTCTTCTGCGCAAACATTTTACCTCTTCGATCATGACGCTCATATAATTACGCGCTGATACGAAAAAATGTGCGTCGGCACGGTTTTGCTCACGATCTCTGTAATCAAAAAGCGCGATAGGGTTGCCGTCTGTGCTTGGAACGACCCACACCGTGTCGACTGACTCATCTTCTCTGATACTCCAAGGAGCTGGAGAAGACGCTTTCAGATTATCCTCCAAAAAATTTATATCCTCGGAGGTTAAAACCTGTTTCATGCCTTATGTTTTTCTTCAACAGTGGCGTCAGAGATTTGTAAGTGAGCCTCTTCTTCAGATTTCGCAACACTCAATTTAATTGTGATAGATACCTCCGGGTGAAGATCTACAGAAAGATCGTAAACTCCTAGTGTTTTTATCGCATCAACTAAATTTACCTGGCCAGCTGTGACTGAAAAGCCAGCATTTTTAATGGCTAGCGCGATATCTCTGCAGGAAACGGACCCATATAGACGCCCCTTATCGCTGGCCTGGCGCACGATAGACACCGACAAATTCTTCATTTTTTCGGCTACTTTCTGTGCTTCAGATCTTTTTTCAGCATTAGCTTCCTCGATCTGCGTCTTTCTATCTTCAAAATATTTCAGATTCTCATTCGTAGCACGAAGCGCTATTTTCTTCGGCAGCAAATAATTCCTCGCAAACCCAGGCTTTACGTTAACAACGTCTCCGATATGCCCCAATTTTGCAATCTTCTGCAATAAAACAACTTTCACATGTTCCATAATACTCTCATCGTTTAATTAACTCGTAATATACAAAAGCCAAATTCATAATGCAATTGATAGATTCGCATTAACAACACTAACCACCAAATATATTTTAATCTATACTCATCTAAAATGAGAATCCGGACAAAACTGCTTGAAAATTCAGCATTACTAAAGCACTAAAATCCTGTTTCTCATGTAGAATTGGTATATTATTTAAAACAGAAATGGCTTGTTTTTTTCCGGAAACTGCTATTGGTGGAAATAGGATGGTCCCAAAGACAAAACTGACTGGATACTGGGTAGCATTATTAAAATTAGATGCATGTTTGTCTAATCACATTGGGAAATTGTATTTAGATGAGATCCTGAAATTACCATCATTTCTTTCAGGAGTGTATGGCTTTGTTTTATTTAAAAACGAACTTCGGCCGTAATTAAGTAGGGCTTTTTCCTAGAGACATGTATATATCGCCATTCGCTTGTTAAAGCAAAAAATTAATAAACCTGTTGCGTAAGGCGTTTTTTGCACCTGAGCCCGAGAGGCTCTGAGTGGCTTTTGCAGCAGGTCTAATAATTGATTACTCCTCTAGGAAAAAGCCCTGGCTGTATAAGGCCCTATCAATTACGAAAGAAGACAACATTTATGGCGCGGACAGCAAGCCACATCATCTTCGATGAATTTTCCATCGAATTGATGTTTCAAAAAAGCTTGTCTTTAGTTTTATTTAAAGACGGTAGAAAAATTTGGAGCTTTTTACTTACTTTTCGCAGTCAGTCATCACTCCATATCATAGTGCTGTTGTAGGGTGGTTGCTTTTCTGGAGGAGTATTATTGTCCGCACGAATGTACGCAAAACCTCCTGTCACATCTTTCAGTGCAGTCATAATTGTTTTGCAACTCATACACGGAATATAAAGCGATGAAATGCCAAAACTTCTGTCTATCTTTAGTCCAGCGTCAATCATAGCTGCAAGCTGTACTTCAGTATGCATAGCTTTGTTAAGCCAAATTAATCCATCTCTGCATTTGTTATTTTCTAGGTTTATGTTTATTGCAACTTCATTTGCTAAATCATGAACTTTAATACCTGCACTACGAATGCCGTAATTCAGGATTTTTATAAATGTGTCTCTTCTTCTATCTCCTAGAATTTTTAATAACGCTCCGACGAGTTCTTGAAAGTTGGCATAAGATTCACTTCTTAGCACTCTTCCCACTCGCTTTTCACGCGGTAAATCACACTCATAGAAATAATCACCACATCGTATACATGTTAATTTTCCGTACTCAAGCAGCGTAAACAGACAGAAACGTATCTCTTCTTGAGTAAGGGGTACAAACTGCCCCAACGATAACTTTACTCGCCTAATGATATTAGACAAATCTCCACCTGCACTGTTAAATTCTTGCCTATCTACTCTTTTGGCTCCACTTTCTATTGCCACACTTATAGAATCCTTGTATTCGACACAAATCCCTCTTTTATTGATGCTAGCTATCAATGCTTCCGTTTCAGCAAACAGTGTTCCAGAGGTTAATAAGAATAATTTCTCGGTATCTTCCTCTTTGTATACCAATGCGTTACCAATTTGCTGCTTTTCTACAGAAAAATTCATATATTCGCAAATTTCTTCTTTCATGCACCAAGCGAATTCTGTAAATGTACCAATACATATCGTACTCATCATCATTAAAACAAAACACTTGAGCCAGCTCTTTTTGCATTCTTCTGCCGGTGTTGCGTCTTTTATTTTTAAATATCTTTCTTTGTAGCGCATCTTTTTTACTCTCACTGGTATTGAATATGCTTACGATATCAAATAAAATTTAATAAAAAGTAAAAATATTCAGTGTCTACAAATATAATTTATGTAAAAATCTAATCTATAGTTGGAGTTTTTAAACAACAAAAATTGCTGGCATACCAGAGTTTTTAGAGATATCGAATAATTCCGTCATTGCCCAAACCATAGCGTCCAATCGATCAGGTGATTTACTTTTTGGCTCATAGGTAGCCATTTGCATCTCAAGTTTATGAAACTGGCGAGCGTGAAATATCATTTTTTTTTGGTATAAAATAGCAATTGGTTCTGCTCTCGCGATTTTCGATGTATTAGCGTGAATCGTTTTTAACCTAATTGAACCATCGATTGATCGCAACAAATGTGGAAGCAGCTCTCCTCCAGCATTTGTTTCTACTACAACAAGTCTAGCAGAATATTTTCGATAGGCTTCTACCACTATTTTTCCCCAAATTTCAGGTGTAGATGAAATACTTAAATCATCCAGAACGTATCCTTTGCCGAAGCCATCCATTCCCACAACTACTATGCCGGTTTCGTCACTTTCGTTGCCTGAAGTTAGCGCAGGATCAACGCCAATTACCACATTATCGAGAAAATGCGGCGGCGCTTGGCAACATTTTTCAATATCGCTCCATGACCAGAGCGTATTTTGTTTCTCGTCTATTATTTCGGCGTAAATTTCCTGAGATTCAAGGCGTGTGCCCCTGAGATACTCCAGCTGCCTCAGAAAGGTTGGCGATAGATTTTCCACATTTTCCAGTGACGTTCCACGCGCTGTAACCACATCATCCCGCGCGATCAGATCTTTTATAAACTGTATCGGTCGAGGTGTTGTAGTTAAAATCGCTTTCGGGTTACTCCCAAGACGCAGAGAAAACGAAAGCTGCTCGAACGTCTCGCGCGGATGCTGAAATTTTGCAAATTCATCAATCCAGGCAGCATCAAACTGAGGACCGCGCAAGTGCTCATAGTGTTCAGCTCCATACAATGTGGCTATTGCTCCGTTTGGCCATTTTAGCAGACGACGCGACGGTAAAAATTCCAATTTTTCTTTCGGATCAGAGATAGAAAGCAATCCACTTTCTCCTTCGACCATAACCTGCCTGGCTTCCTGAATCGTATTTGAGACCAAGGCTATCCTCCTATATCTATTATTTACGGCCCATTTTCGGATTGTTTCCGCGGCAGACCGAGTTTTCCCAAATCCGCGACCAGCAAGAATCATCCAGATATTCCAGTCTCCATGCGGCTCTAATTGATTTGGCCGTGCAATTTCTTCCCATAATTTTTTTTCCATAATTTTTTCTCCTTTTTTTTATAAAAAATTAATATTCTTGTATTATGCTTACATTTGAGCATTGATTACTCAGATAAAGAATTGGTTTGTTGGAGGATAAAATGGGTAAGACCGAAAATAATAACGTAGAAGATGCCGTTGAAAGAAACGACGAAGAGTGGCAAAAAAGAATGCTTCTACTGATATTAACGATGATAATTGCATTCCTGAGTTTGGATTGAAGACCACAAGATTTTCCCAGCCAATTTAATGCAAGAGCAAAAAATATTAAAACACACTCTTGGGTTAAATTGGGCTTTATCCAACAATACCTATATCGACTTTACGCTAAAACAAGCATATGGTGTGTATTATATATCATGTGGCGTAAAAAATCAAGCTTTTTCTTAAAAATTCCTTATCAATCATCAGGGCTTTTTCCTAGAGGAGCGATCAATCCTTAATTTTTTGCTTTAACAAGCGAATGGTGATATATACATATATGTCTCTGGGAAAAAGCACTGAGGTAATTATAAATTACTCAAAAAAACTTGACATAACACATTTAATGTGTAATAGGCCTCGTTAGGAAATTTATCTAAGCCATATCAATACGCTGGCAAAATGTAGAAACGCCATAAAAGAGGAAGAAGTTTTACAAAATCTCGAAAATGTTCTTCGAAACCATTTTATCTTACTGAAGAAATTTTTGACAAGATGTCTTTTTTTGTAAAGACCCTTGTCGATCTCTCGTTTTTCTCTGGAATTTGAGCGAGATGGAATCACGGCTTCGCAACCTTTCTCGCTCAAACAGTCTACAAATTTTTTCGAATCATAGCCTTTATCCGCTAAAAGTTTCGTGTTTTCGAGTCATTTCGTTAGCTCCTCAGCCTGAGTGATATCGTGATCGTTTCCGGGACTCAGAAGAAATTTTACCGGATTCCCTAGCGCGTCGACCAACGCATGAATTTTGGTCGAAAATCCTCCGCAAC
>JAISZX010000080.1 GCA_031284365.1 Holosporaceae bacterium | reverse complement strand
CTTAGCGAGTATTCATGCTCCTTCAAAGAGACCGAATCCGGTGATGGTGCGGTCGGCACGGTATATGCCGATTGGTACGACAAAGAAAATGCTGATTACAAAATTGTTTCGGTCGGTTCCGGAGATCCTTGGATCGAGCTGGATGAAATATTCCCATCCGAGGCTGCGGCCAGGGCGGCGGCACAAGCCAAGTTTAAGCGCGTCGTGAAATCCAACAAAACGTTTCGCTTTACCGTTGGCGGCCGTCCGGATTTTTTTGCTGAAAGCCCAATCGTTTTTACTGGCCTAAGCCCCAAAATCCCCGCCAATTGGGTTATTTCAAGGGTAGAACATACGCTGAGTGCGAGTGGGTTCGTAAGCTCTGTAGAGTGTTCAAATGCTAATTAAGGAGGATAAAATAATATGCCGGAATTCAAAATAAGTCCGATAACACAATATGATACAAGGCACAGCCACGGTTTTCTTTTCTGGTTTTTACTGGCGATTCTTGCCATTGATATCGGAATGACCAGCTGGATGTTTTTTCGTCTCACGAATCGGATCGAAAATCTCGAGCGACAATTGCAAAGCACAACAACCAGAAACGGAGGCATCTATGTATAGCAGCAAATTTTTAAAAGCCTTTGAGTATCTGATGTACCACGAGGGTGGCTACGTCAATGACAAGCAAGATGCAGGTGGCGAAACAAAGTATGGCATATCAAAACGCAGCTATCCACATCTGGACATCAAAAATCTTACCCAAGACCAAGCGCGCCAGATCTATTTCGCCGATTTCTGGATGAAGAGTAAATGCGAAGACATTGTCGACGAAAACGTCGCCATAAAGCTCTTCGATCTTGCAGTGCACGCAGGAATTCCGCAGGCGGTTAAGCTGATTCAGAGGGCGTTGCGTGCTACCGAAACACAAGTAGTCGAGGATGGAATCATCGGCCCCGCGACCCTAGCCGCCATCAACAAAGCCGATCCGACAGACCTGCTTGCCGCTCTGAAATCCGAGACTGCCGGGTATTATCGCCTCATAGCCAGCACAAATCCTTCTCAACAAAGATTTATTCAAGGCTGGTTGTCCAGGGCATATTCATAATTTTTAAAAGGAGAAAAAACATGCTTACAAATCTAAAAGACCTGATTTTGAATGATAAAACAAAAGGCATCATCGCCATAGCTGCAGCGATAATCACCTATTTCACACCAGACAGTGTAGATGTAATCATTGAAACGCTGCTGGGAGCGTATGGCATTACAGTCCTAACTGTGAAGGAAAAGAAGGACTCAGAAAGCTGAGTTATATAGCTTGATCTGAGATAGACGCAAGATTGTCCATGCGACAATATGGGCGTGCTTTATATCGGAATAACAAGAAAAATTCATTTTCCTTATTGACAAAATAATAACGGAAAGCTATATTGTATACATAAATTATATGGGAGAAAAAACAATGGAAAATACAAAGAAAAGCACGCTCAGCAAATCGGAATGGTACGTGCATATTTATGATATAGAAAATAACAACGTCAGCGATTCGGAGCTGATATACCTATCGATGATGTTTCGCTCGCTGCTGCCGAAATTGGCCGGATGCTTGGTAATGGAATCCAAACATAATGTGGCGGATTTTTACAATGCAAAGGCGAAAAATTGCGCTGAGTATAAACTGGCTGTGAAAAAAGAAGATCGCATGGAATCGGGTGCAGAGTATGACCATTGGAGCGGCACATTCGAATGCGCCGGTAAAAGCCTAAAAATCTGGGCAATACTATCTCCTGAATGGCCGGAGTAAGTTTTTGATCCGGCATCACATTGTTTATGATGCTGGAAAAAGCACTTCCCAAAGCGAATTATTTTCACTCAGCGCAAGTATCAGAAATTTTTCGATAATTTTATGGGCATTTCATATTTTTCACAATTTCGTGAAGATGTTCTTCTGCGGTATAAATCTCCTCAAACCCAAGTTCAAAACGAATCTTAGAAGTATCCATAATAAGGTGTTGATCATAATTGTAGTCGCTATTATCCTCTTGTGTTACTTTGATTTTTCCGTTCCAATTCAATGAGTAGGCAAATTTATGATACCATTCAAGTTCAGTAAATGTTTCTTTATCTGCAAGATTATAAACCTCTTTAGATTTTCCTTTTTCGGCAGCTAAAACAATCCCGTGAGCGATATTTTTTACGCCGCCATAACAAGTTCTCCAAGTCGATACATTCGCCGGCAGCGTTATTTCATGGTTGTTTTGCATTTTATCTATTATGCTCTGAAATCTACGATATGGGTCATTTTTGCCGAAGACCATACCAAGGCGTAGAATTACCGGTTCTATCAACGCGCTTTCGCGCGAAGCGTTTTCAACGTCTATTTTCTCGTAGTTGTTTCCACTGCTGCGGTAAAAATAGCGCACATCACGGACAGGAGATGTTTCGCAGAGCGGCACTTCCTGAATTGGAGCATCGGAGCGCCTGTGTATTACCTCAAAGGCTTTATAAACGTCTGCGCTCGAAATAATAATGACACGCATTCTTTGGGAAAGCGCGGATTCGAGCGAAACAATATGCGATTTTTCCATTGCCGTCATATGAATAATACAATCAGGATTAATATTATCAATGCAATCCTTTAATGCGTCAGAATTATTGCAATCCCCTTTAATTTGAGGATACGGCAGAGATTTCGCGTGGCTTCGGTGAAAAAGAGTAACAATGTGTCCTGCTTCCGAAAGCTGTCGCGCTACTTCAAGCCCTATAAATTTCGTGCCGCCAATCATTAGAATGTTCATAAATCCACTACCGCTTTTTCCGGATTTTATCATGGAAAAACCTGAGAAAGAACGCTAAACTGTCCGTGGTTTAAAAGAAAATCGTAGGAATTCGGATGAGATTGCAATCCAATATGGCGGTTTATCTGTTGCTAAAAAGAAGCGGCGAAATTCTGCTTTCGCTGCGGCAAAACACCGGATACCGAGACGGGAACTGGAGTGTGGTAGCCGGACATGTCGAGGAAGGCGAAGGCGTAATTGACGCAATCATTCGTGAAGCCAAAGAAGAGGCAAATATCGATGTAAAACGCGATGATTTAGAAATTGTGCATGTCATGCATTACCATGACGATCGTCCATATGTATATTTTTTCGTCATTTGTAAAAAATATTCTGGAGAAATCCGCAATGCCGAACCACATAAATGCGGAGGACTGAAATTTTTCAAAGAAAATGATTTACCTTCAAATACCTTTGAAGCTGTAAAAATAGCCATCGAAAATATCAAAAATGGAATATTCTTCAGCGAGGTTATTTTCTGATTTTTTGCACAGCCGCGCCGGTAATATTCAACAAATCCGCAGAATTTATTTCGATGCTTTTATCTCCGCTCCCGGAACCACAGATTATTTTTTCGTATTCCAAAATTTTTGAATCGATAATAACCGTAGCATCTTCAGTTATGGGAATTGGAGATATTCCTCCGGGAGCGTATCCCAAATTTTTCAGCAATTCTGTATTCGCTATTTCGATTTCTTTCCTTTTTATTTCCAAAAATTCGCACATTTTTTTGTAGTCGATTTTATCGCATCCATGAAGCGCGACTAAAATCAATCTGTTGCAAATTTGAAAAGCCAAGGTTTTAAAAACGTTTTCGATATTGAATCCAAGATCATGACATTCGCATACATCTCTCGACGAGATCAGTGTTTGATGAGAATGCAGCTTATAATCAATGCCATGCTCCTTTAATTTAGAAATAATTTTTTCATGGGCATTCATTTTATATCCTAACTCCTTGATATATTGCATATCTTTTATCCATGGGTCTGCCGTTATGGCATTTTCGTGTTTGGTTTCCAGCACAATCGTCGCATCTTCCAGCGTAAATTCCTTCAGGATTTTTGCAATGTCGTAGTTTCCGAATCCCAGATGAAGATGATGGTCGACGGCCGCCGAAAAATCTCCGTCGGACAGGTGATAAAGATTTGGTTGCAGCGCATTATATTTTGCAAAATCGTCGTAGGCATCTCTTCCGAGAGAATTTGCCGCGCAGATGGCATGGGCAAAGTCAAAACAAAATTTGCAATGAGTTTCGTCGATAATTTGCTTAATGTTTTCCGGAGATGATCCATGCAGCACTCGTCCGGGCGGATTGTAGGGCAAATTTTCGACGGCAATTCGCGGATCGTTTATCATTTGAAATTGCCGAATGGTTTCACGAAGATATTCCTCGCCATCGCCGATTCCCGGATGCAATATAATAAT
>JAISZX010000060.1 GCA_031284365.1 Holosporaceae bacterium | reverse complement strand
TACCGGAAAATAACCTCTTATCTTCTCGTACTGCTCCAATGACAATTCCATGCTGCCTCTCCACTTTCAAGCATATCTCGGAATACTACATTAATATATTAAGCGTCAACTGAACCTAGGTATTCGAAAAACAAATGGTCGTTTTTTCTATGTTCCCATATGCTCGTTACCAAATTTTGGAATAATTTGCCGAACTCCAGGCGCATACAGCCACCGCAACAATAACAACATAAAATATCTGCTTTTTGCTATTTGATAAAAATACGGCAAATGCTGGAATAATAGCCGGAGTCACGATTTCGCAGGTTTCCACTACTTCGATCGAAGAATGCCTGAATCCCATAAATCCGCTTTTGGCGGTAAAACTGTGGCTTTCCTGCGTAGCATATGCCGGAACGGCGCGGAGCGTGTCGTCGACCGGATTGTGCAACCGTTCCGACAGGAGCGCTTATGACAGAGTCTAAAACACTGAAACTCTCTGTTAATCAGCTAACTCTTTCGGATAACAGAATAATATCATTTCATTGATATCGCCGGTCGTAAATTGCTGCAGATGAAATTCATATATGTAGTCCTTCAAATTTTTCTGCAGAAACGGTTTTATATAAAACAACTCTTCATTGTTATGATAAATCCCAAGCGACAATACCGGGCGCTGTGATTTTATAGTCTCTATCGCCCCTTTTATAACTGTCATGCCGCATCCTTCCACGTCCATTTTTATAAAACCGACATCAATGTTGTGCTTTTTCGCCTCTGCATCAATAGTTGTCATTTCCACGATATCATTACCGCCTTCCACCAGCCATGATCCGGAAGTTACTTCTTCGGGGGCGTAGTATTTCATTTGGCGAACGGTTTCTCCAAGAGCAACTGGAAACAACTTATATCCGGAAACAACATTGTTTCTTTTCATAACATCTTTGAATTTCTCGATATTTGGAGGCGAAAATTCATAGCAATACACTATTTTATTTGTGTATTCTCGTAAAACCAACAAAGAATCCCCAATGTAAGCTCCACAATCTATCATGTCTCGATTGCGTACATAATTTTGAACCTTTTTATTTGTAAATCTCAATCCGTGATGGAAGTAAAATACCTCAGGACAACGCCACTCCTCGCAAAGATCATATTTTTCTTTTGCGGATTTTTCTTCTTTTTGCCAGTTTTGCTTATGCACTAACTGATAATCAGGAAGAGTTATACTAACAGATTCAAAAACTGTGTTTTTCAAAAATTTTGCATACTCCATACATTTCAGCACATAATCCAGAACTTCAGATGATTTGTCGTCAACTCCTTCCCTCAGTGTATCGATTGCTTTTTTTGCATATACATGAAACATATTATTTGCGAGAACTTCCGCATGTCCTAAACTGACGGGAAATTTATTGAGACATAGATTGATTTTGGCATGTATTTTTCTTATCTTATTTTGAAAAACATAGACGTTTATGGAAAATAAGGCCGCAATTATGCCCCAGGATATACAAAATATCTTTCTATTCATAACTTTACAAAAATGCTATCAGCCACGAATTAATCTTTTTAAAAATCCATTTACGGAATCTACAAGACCATCAAAAACAGTCGGAATTAGAGTGGCTTCTGCTCTTGCTTTCGCAGCCTCATAATCGGATTTCGCTTTTGCGTAGATTTGATCCCTTTCTGAATTTTCCAAAGCCATATAATGGTTGTACATTCTGATATTATCCCACTCCCCGCCATAAGCATGACTGGTATGAACTTCAGCAAAATCCCATCCCCATCTATTGTAAGCGATATCAAGCATTCTATATTTATTCATTAGGAATTGCATATCTGCGTCATAAACAGTATTCCAAGCACGATCTCCCCATCCCCTATTAAATACGCCTCTTATATAACTCGGTTTCACAGGTTCAGCACCAATCTTAATATCATCAATGTAACGCTTCACTGAATTTAATTCAACAGGAATCAGCAATTCCTGAAACGGCAGGAATTTTTTTGTGTAGATTTCTGAGACGGTGCTATGTTTTTGAAAGATATTCATTCCTAATATATCGGCGGAGCGAACTCCTATCATACTAGTTACTGGATCTAATCCATAATGACCGACGATGTAGCCTAGTTTTTCGAGAAGAGCCTTCTCTTTTTCCGCTTCCGCCAGCTGCAGGAGACGTTCCAACTCTACTCTGGTAGCCAACAGGCTGGGATTCAGCACGGCGGCCAAATTCAAAGCAGCTCCTTCAGCAAAAATCCGACGGTATTCATCTTTTATGGCTCCGGTTTTCAATATTTGCCTCAAAAAATGCTGCAAATACTGGAAATCGCCTATTTTCCCTAAAATATTATCGAACTTGCCTAAAATTTCAGGATGCGAAAAGGGAACCGTGCTCCTAACATGAAGTACCAGCGCATTTGGAGAGTCTTGTTTATTGCCCATTAGCGCGTCGATCCCGGACAGCCAGACGCGTAATTTATCAATATCTTTCTCTTCGCGGTAGCGCGCCGAGATTAAATCAGCAAACTCTTGCAGACTTAATCGCACATTGCAAAATTTGCCGACCACCAATGATAACTTGAGCAAAGAAGAATCGTTCAGGGAGACGCAATGCGTCGGGTTAACAACCGGATCCGTATGGAGAAATTTTCGGATCCTCTCTTTTGTAGCGCCGACCGATCCGTCTTTGTCTCTGTAAAGTTTACCTAAATCGGTTTCAATGGGGAACGGGAAACCGAAAACACGTTCTGGATTAGCTGCAAAAAAGCGCAATAATATGTCGATGGGATCGCCCGGAACAGGAGCGCCGGAACCTATAAGCCCGCCAACATATTGCACAGGCGGCAAACCGGAACCCGTGATTTTCGTTATTACCAGTGCAGATCCGATTTGAAGTTGTTTAATATCAGGAATCAGACAAGTTAATCTTCTGAGCTGCTCTTTAAACATATGACCGCGTCCTGCCATTATTTCCGATACAGCGGTTACCAATAAAATTTTTACTCTGCTTAGCTCCGTAAGTAATTGGTCTGTTGCAAATGCATTAATTATTTCCTGATCGGATCCCCTGCTGTCATCAAAACCCGGGCAATCGCAGTACACAACGCCTTTCCGATCACTCCAAAAACCTGGCGTTGTCGTTACAGAGTCTGGTCCTGGCGCAACCGCAAATAATTCTTTTTCCGGAACAAGACAAAGCCCTCCGGACATGCTGTCTTTTCTCACTATTAAAGGAATATCGGCCAATAAATGCACCAGCGTACTTTTTCCGCTTCCGGTCGACCCAACAAGAAGAACGCGAGTAGCGTCGACTGCCCTTTCTTTTATTTCCCGCCGCACAGCCTTCGTTACACCATCGACATTAGCCGCCAATCGCTCCACCTCGTCGCGGGAATCCATGGCGTACATGCCTTCCATCGCCAACATAATCGATATAACTGCACTTGATACAACCTGAAGCTTCATCTTTTCTCTCCTTCTAACAAGCAAAACAACCCATCTTTTGTACAACCATTAATAAGTACAAAACATCTGTTTTTACTCTACAACCGTTTTGCAACCATAGTCCATAGAAAAAATAGCTTTTGCAAAAGTCTTATAAAACAAAGCGTTAATCATACTTTTTAGCCTCCATAAATCCTTAGCAAAAGGTTAATTTTCCACATCATGCAACTTTCTCTATTTCCCAAACTGTCGCTCCATAAAACATGGTTTACATACCTACCGTTGCATCTTCACATTAACTAAGTGATTTTTAAAAGGCAATAGAAAAAGATGAAATATCTACTTATTTTTAAAAGCCATAAGAGTCAACAGACTAACGTCTATTTTTGATTTTTTTTGCTTTAATCGAACAGTATTCTGCAATTTGTTTTGTTTAGCGCAACAAGACCGATTTATAATACGGTAAAACCCTCTCATTTATCACCGCAATCCAGACCATATTTGATTACAGACGGTTCTTATTTCTACCTGTAAAATTTTAAATGTGGAGAAATAAGATGATCACCAGCAATCTGAAATACGTCATGAGACAAAAGAATGTAACCATAAACAAACTGATAGAAATATCTGGTGTGTCAAATCATACGATCGTACGGGCCCGAAGGACTTCTTCCATCAGCGAATGCACTCTCGGCACTCTCGAAAAAATAGCCGACGCGCTGGACTGCAAAGTAAAAGACCTCTTCGAGCAGGAAAAAAATCGAGATAAATGATAATCTGGCGGGAGTCTCTCGTTTTAGGCAGTTTTGTTTTTTCCGTTTATGCCAACAGCACCGATTAAGCCTACACAGTTCACACAATCGCGACAATCTGTGCACTGGAGACAATTCGTGCAATTGATGCAGGACTTGCAGTCGCGACAATTTCGGCAATTCGAGCAGGAATCGCAATTTTTACAGCGTCTGCATTTTTCACAGCCAATACAATGATTGCAGGAAGAGCATTCGCTGCACCTTTCGCAATGTTTCGAAAAATCGCAGTCGAAACAAAATCTGCAATTGTGACATCGATAAATTTGACCGCAGGCGACGCAGTTCTCGGAATTTTCTAAATCCCAACAGTAATTACACGACTCGCATTCATGACAGTAATCGCAATTCGCACACCTTTCACATGCTTCGCAGCCATTGCAATCGAGGTTATTGCTGTCATCACTGATCTTCCTGGTCTTGCCGCCCGTCATAATCTCGCCCTACATTTCTCCAATTGGGCAAATATTAGATCGTTCACACGCCGAAGTCGAGAGAAAAAACAACCTTTCTATGGTTTTTAAGCCAGAATTGAAGAAACATTGGATAAAGCCAGAAGACGAGTCTGCTTACGGTTCACGCTTTCCTTGAGATTCTTTCCGACTCTGAATTTTACCGTTTTAGACGGCGGAACCTGAATTGTCTTACCAGTCTGTAAGTTGCGAGCGATCCTCGCGCCGTGCTTGACGCGGGAAAACGTACCGAAGCCTATAAGAACAACGTCGTCTCCCTTAGACAGAGCCTTCTCTACAACTTCCGTAAAAGATTTTAGAAATTTCTCGCTGTCTTTTAAGGTTAATCCAGATTTATCCGCTATCGCCTTTGTGATTTCCGTTTTGTTCATGGTTGTCCATCTCAATTTTCATATACTCACTGCGCTTATAGCGCAGATCGTTTCAGAATAGCACCATACACTGGGCTGGCTATTGTGTTCTGCAATCTTTATGAATTTTTAGAGTGGTAAGTCTTTCAACTCAGCCTGCATTTCCAGGTTTCGGAAGTAGCAGCAAATCTTATCTCTCTCAGTTTCGCATGACTCCTTGCCATGTAGCATTATGTATACGAGACACTAGTTTCGTCTTTACGTCGCCTATGTTTGCAGCGACTCAATGCGTTCCGTCATTTTCTTGGTTAGTTCCATGATCTTATCATCCTATCTGGCAAATATTCGTTTTCCACAGTATAGAGCTTCCCATGCCAACATCAAGCGGAAAACGACTTTTTTTATTCTTTCCCGAGAGTATTCTTGACTTCTTTCGGCGAACATAAGACGGATTTGCAACATTGCGCCACTGTCAAAATTAGGTGAGCGTGCAAAATCATCTGGAACCGCCTTAGCCATCTACTGCAATTTCAGCAGCTTTGATGTTGTCTTTTCTTAATAGCTTGGAGCACCATAGGATGTCAGCTATCTTGGTTTTCACAAAAATATTATCTATTCTGTCCAATTTTTCATATAAAATTCTGCTCGATCTTTTGTCAAATCTTCTATAGTAAACGATCGTCCTCTATCTGGTAGTGCACATAAATATCGAAAAGGCTCAGACTTGTTGTCTTGCATGTACAATGAACAAATTCCGTATATTGTGTTCTTGATGCTATCTTTATCAATTTTTTTAGGATATCCAAGACATTCACCCCTAACAAATATGTTATTATTAATCATGCTAGAGCTAATTAATTCCTCAAAATCTTTTTCATAATCAGCGTATGCGTCGAAGTTAATTGTTTCCATGATCAAATACCTTGCTACTACTGTTTATTCTTTAGTGATTCTATCTCTTCAATCGAAAGACCGGTATACTTACCTACAGTCTCAACGTTTAAACCATCGGCAAGCATCGACAATGCAGTTTCCCTTTTCTCTTCTGCTCTGCCTTCCGCTCTGCCTCTCTCCTCACCGATGGCAATGCCTTCCTCTCTGCCTTCCTCTCTGCCTTCCTCTCTGCTTTCCTCTCTGGCGACGGTGAGTTCGCTGTTGTGGTCGTTGATGGTTTTCTGGCGTAGATTGGCTATGGCGCGCGCTTCGTCGTCAGCGCTG
>JAISZX010000059.1 GCA_031284365.1 Holosporaceae bacterium | reverse complement strand
CTGTTGATTTTATCACCGAACAGGATGAGCAGCTGAGAGTAAATTATACCCCAATCGCGAACTTTTGTCGTCCACTTTTTTTCAAGCCTCCTGATTCCGAGATAAAGGCTCTTCATCAGAGCGTCTTCCGACGGAAATGTCGGCTTATTTTTGGTGACCTTGCGCAAGCACCGGTTGAATGATTCTATGGGGTTGGTGGTATAAATTAATCGTCGTATTTCCGTCGGATAGCTCCAGAAACTCGAGAGAAATTCCCAGTTTTCAAGCCAACTTCGGGAAATATATTCGTATTTTTTGTCCCATTTGTCAGCAAAAGCCTCAAGATTCAGCATTCCTGCGTCAGCCGTTGGAGCTGTGTAGATGGCTTTTAGATCGGAGCAAATTTCTTTTAAGTCCTTGTAAGACACGTGTTTCACCGAGTTCCTAATCTGATGCACTATGCATTTCTGATGATCGGATTCTAAAAAACAACTCTTGATTGCGTTGTTCAGACCCTTCAGGTTATCGGTGCAAAAAATCAAAACCTGCTGAATTCCTCGCGCTTTCAGGTCGTTCATCACGGAAAGCCAATATTTTGATGATTCCGCACCTCCAATATGCATGCTGAGAACCTCTTTTTGCCTGTCCAGGTCGACGCCAATGCAACCATAGGCTGTTATTTTCTGCATGATTCCATCTTTTTTGATCTTGAAGACTATTCCATCCATAAAAACCACCGCATAGACTGATTTCAGAGGACGTGATTGCCATTCCTTCATCTCCGATAACACTCGATTCGTGACATTGGATACAACCTCCGCCGACACTTCAAATCCATATAATTCCTTGATATTCTCAGATATGTCGCGCGTACTCATTCCACAACCGTAAAGCGAGATTATCTTGTCTTCAATTCCAAAAATGTTAGTTTGATATTTCCTCACAACCTGCGGTTCAAATTCGCCGTTTCGGTTTCGAGGCACCGAAAGTTCAAGCTCTCCGGAGCTGCTTTTCACCGTTTTCCCGTAGCTCCCATTTCGATAATTATTTGAATTTTTAGGCCTTTCTTCATTCTTGGAAAATCACAAATGATGCTTTAACTCTTCGTCGTACATCAGTTCGATGACTTCTTTCTTAAGCTCCGTCATCAATTCGTTCACTGCTTTCAGATCTTTTCCGTCGCCCAATAACTCCTTCAGCAGCGCTGCGCTCCGCCTTTTCCTGCTTTTCTTCTAATAGACTTCTTTCGTAACCTTCGTCCTTCCGGTAATTTTCGCGTCGCTCCGGTGCTTGGATCCTTGTATGTTTAAAATGTGATCAGAAATTGCTCACGTACCTCAAGTACGCTGCGGTCCTGCGCTCCGTAGGCTCCTAAAAATTCCTCGGAATTACTCGGTTTCGAAAGAGGTCTAATGTTAACTTTTTCTTCGTGTGAATACCTCCATCTAAACAAACCTATTATGGTTTACCAAATTTCGGCATTTACACAAAATCTTTTACGGTCTCCTGGGCATCCGCGATGGATCTCTTGTGATCCATCGCTAAATGTAAATCTGCTCTATAAACGGTTGTACGATAATTTCTGTAGAATTATCTCACTTCAAACCTACTTATCCCTTACGTAAAATGATCCCACGCTATTGTGCGTTACGGAATTTGAAATATTAAGTTTAAAGAAGAACGATAAAACCTTCCTATCATCTGTTCTTCTTACATCCACAACTTTAACATTATTTCTAACCAAAGCAGGATTTGTTATTATTATATCTCTTATATATTTTCCAAATGGAATATCATAAGAACATCCTGCTGGTATTGGCAATAAAGTGCCATTCTCATCTTTGTGGCGATCCATCATATAGAAACCATCTATAATTTTTCCGCCATTCCCTCTCTTAGTTCCTGTTGAGAACTCTTTTACATCAATACAGAACATAGTTGCGTCTCCACCCATAAGCAGTCCACTTACACTTGAGATTATAAGTCTCTTATTATGTTCAACAATAATACTCAATTTTTCAGAGAGTCTAGCACTGAATTTTGTTATAATAAAATTCAATATTGACTGAGCAACATCATTGGCAGTATGAGTACCACTCAAACCAAGAGAATTTGCATTACAAAGAACAAACCCAGACACTACTGCACTTCTCTCCAAAATATCTTGATCCAGTTTTATTTGTTTAGTAAGCCAATGTTTGGATATATGTCTCACAAAAAAATTGTGAATTAGACCAATAAATGCATTCTCATCGGTTCTTAGTCCCCCTTTTACTTGACTAACCGTTAAATTTTCAGAAAATTTTACTTCGCCACTACATAAGAATAATGTCAATATCTTTACCAAATCTCCAGCGCATGTACCATAGCATAAACGTAAAGACAACAATGTGTGATAAAGATCATTTTTATTATCACAGTTATTCAGAACGAGTTGGTGAAAAGTAATAGTTTCACCTATGACAACAGTTGGAACTGATAATCCCTCACAACGTCCAAGCTGTGAAATGCCGCAAACTGACATCAGTTTTTTAAAAACTTCAGGACGACTAAAAATTTCCTTTACTCTACCACGATTTTCTTCACCATTAAAGGAACTATTTAACCATAGAGACAATTCACCAAAGTCTTTTACGTCTAGAAATCCAAGATTATATTCATTTTGGTTATATACTCGCCTCACTCCCATTGCATCAACATGTAATGTCGGTGAAAACATGTTAGTAACAACATTTATTGCTATAATTGACAGCAATACTTTCCATGTCCCCCTTTTTTGCACACAATTTGCTTGTAACCTAAGATTTTCATCATTTTTGCTTTTCATTTTTTCATTCTCCCCCTTGTTATAATAAGTTCACTGCAAAAAGATCACTCCAACGCGAAAAAATACATACAGATATGAAAATCCAAACATTTCCACACTGATTCTCCCGCGGAAATCGAATATATACTTTCTTCGAGAAAAAAACAATTTTAAAAAAACATAATTTTATTTATTTTTTAGTGTAGATTGCTGTAATTTTTGCAACTCCTGGTATTGTTTGAAGATTTTTGAATTTGATTGCAAGATCAGCGTCTGCGGCGATTATGGAAATTATCCGGTCTGTCATTTTTTTTAGATCTGATAATGCTTCTTTCCAATATTCATCAACCTCGCGATCCTTTGAAGTCTTGAGATGATTTTTGCACATTTTTGCTTGACTGACTAAAACAAAATAAGTTCTGTATAACTCTTTGATTTTTCGAATATTTTCCGGAAGCTTTTTGTACGCGCGTTCCTCGAATTTCACTCCGTACTCGGCAATTAATTTAGCGTCGGCTTTATCTGTTTGTTGCGAGACAATTTCGCAGGAATAGGCATGGATTTGGCGTGGATTCACAACTTTTATGACATATCCTCGATCAACGAAATAGTAGGCAAAAGAAGAATGATAAATACCTGTTGTTTCAATGTAGATTTCCGGCTTCCTAGCGAAAACGATAAATTTTTCGATTTCTCTGAAACCAGCCTCAGAATTATTCACATAAATAAAGCGTGCCTGATAAATCAGTCGCTAAGATACTGTCCGGCGTTACCCGACGGTGGTAGCCTGAGCAAGTGAAAAGGCTATAAAATGCCTATGAACTGTGCAAGTATGCTACCACCTCTTTCAAGGAGGTTAGCTAATTCATCAAAGAAAGTTAACCTTTTTGATCTTCTTCAATCAATCGGTCACATATATGAGGAGGCACCATAATTGAACTTACACACAACGCAAAAAATAACTTGATATTGCTACAATTTTTTAGTATCAATTTTACGTCGTAAGCGTCCTTAGCTCAGTTGGATAGAGCGTCGGCCTTCTAAGCCGGATGTCGTAGGTTCGAATCCTACAGGGCGCACCACCTCGAATTCCAGAGAAAAATAGCAGAAATAGAGCCAATTAAATAAAATTGTGAATAGTTTTGTGGCGGCGTTGTGGCGTTTTTTCCATTAGCACCAAACAGCGCATATTTGTTTTTAGATAAATCTAAAATAATTTGAGCGCATATTTTATCTACTGATCTAATCATGGATGTGTTGGCGGCGTGTTCTGCCGCCCAGCATTTTGATTTCATTTTACACGCTTTGTATTGTTTTCAAGCCACTC
>JAISZX010000032.1 GCA_031284365.1 Holosporaceae bacterium | reverse complement strand
ATACACATGTCGCTTCACAAATCCCTCTGAATCACAGGCTTTTTGCGTTCGTGCTTTGTATTTGCTGTCAATTTATTTAAAATCCAGGATTTTTTATTGCGGTAAAATATTCTCCAAATCGCAGTTTTTTCTCCAAATGAGGGGAACTGGAGAATTCTCTCCAATCGCCTCTTACAGAGGATACTTAGCATTTTTACTTAAATTTTTAACTAAAAAGTTCGTGAAAATTTCTGGGGTAGCGGTGATTTCGAGCGTGAACCTTCGCATTCTCCGTGTTCTGCTGCTATAATTTTATTTAAAATTCAAACGATTAGAGATTACGCAAAAAAGGCGGAGAATCGAGTGCTAAGCAGACAGCACAACATGAATCACTATAATGTTGCGAACAAAGCTCATTTCTCAATGCAAACAACTATCTCGCATCATTTTTATCACTACGTTTTTTCATCAATAGTTTTTTGGAGACTTACTTGGGACTTACGCAGTGTTATTGAAAAAGACTTACTGAAGCAGGTTTACTATAGAGAGAATGATGCCCAAAATCCTCTGCTATAGAGGACTTTGTGACCTATAATTCATTTTAAATTTAGATAAAATTATGCGCACTTGCCGACATTTTCCAAAATTTCCGTCAAAAATCCCTCTCCGGTCTCCATTTTCACGCCTCCGGAGAATCTGGGAGTTTTCTCTTAAATTTGTTAAAAATTTAATACATTGCCGCTGCTGTCTGTCGAATCGACAAAACCGGTTCGGAGAATGATGACGGATGAGCGAGTGGGATGCATGAATCATGCACAAAAGTTGGCAGATAAAATCCGGTTTAGCGGTTGGATTTCTGTGCAAAATGCTACTTTAATCAGAACTATAATTTTTTTTCGCATCTTTACTTTGTATTAATTTTTTTCTGAGAGACTCTGTCTATCATACGTAGGGTGAATAAAATATGATAAAGAAAGAATCAAACTGGTCCTTTGGTAAAGCCATAATAGTAATGGTTGTGATGAACCTGGGATTAGGATGCTGGATAGAAGAAGCGTGGTGTGCAGGTGGGGAAAAATTAAAAGCCATTTTGAAGAAAGATGGGAGAATAGAAGAAGAAGTCCTGAGGGATTTGGACATACTGCGATTGGCGTGGGGAACAACAAATGTTGGAAATGCTCTAATTTGCGAGCTGAAGAGCGGACACAAGGTAATGTTAATTTCTGGTAACGACGGAGGATGGTCAGGTAACCCAAGCAGACTAGCGGGATGGAAAAGAGTAGATGCGCTGGATGAAATTGAACAAAAGAATATAATCGATGTTGGTACAGTTGTAGCAAGCTGCCAGTATCCGAAAGACTCCAGAAGACAAAAAAAAATCAGCGACATACTTAGATGGTTAGATAGAAGTTCAGAATGGCAGATTAGAATTGACTTAACTGGGGCAAATTCTGGAATGTTTATAAAAGGCATCCGAGAATATATAGGCAGCGCAAAGGTGTATTTGGTGACGCTCAGGAAGTGGGCTGCAACAAAAAAAGACATAAGAATGAATACTGGCTATGATGTAGGCGGCAACGTAACTACAAGATTAGTGGTTACTAACGCTAATGTAATTGACAAAGCTATTGCCTTTTTGGACGCTCTCAAAGCAATAATCAATAACTATACTGGGGCTGCAGCTACTTTGGAAGCGGAGGCTGCCATAAAATACCTGGCGGGGATGCATACTTCCGCTATTGCACCTAGCGCGCATGCTTGCTGCGCAGCACTAAAAATAGATGCGGAAGGGTTGTTTGCTTATAAAACATGCTTGCACACTGAAGCTCAGGTAGAGGTAATAAGCAGACTTGACTTCTTGAAACTGGCTGGCAAAAGATTGCTTTCATGGAAAATGCCTTGTTGGAGCTGTGTGAGATTGCCGATTACAGCTGAGAAGGGAATGTATGCGATAGATAGAGGATGCAACGATGGAGAATGGAAAAACTACCCTGTAAAAGTGTTACAGATTAACCTGATACCTGGCAAAGGGCAAGAAGCAGAAATTGTACACAATAAAAAGGGAAACTTTGCGCTTGGCCACGATATTGAACACGTCTTTTTCAATTGAGTCGCAATGTCAAAAATTGATGGTGAAAACCGCCTTTTCACTTATGAAATGCATTAAGGGCACAATCGACGACAAAAAAAACATGTCGACGAAGACCACCCCGAAATACATGATCTCATATCGGTCAATTACCGGTTCTTATGGTTTTTTTCCTAACCACGTGCAACAAGCTACGAAGAACTTACCATAAAAGGAAAGCTAAGCTTCCCTATTCCAATTGGGAGCGGGTTTCGATAAAGCAGTAACGCAAAATTTTCTGTATATCAAAAAGCTGTTTATCAGTAAGAAAACTAGCTGCATTTACCTCAAGATTAGATGGAATGCGGTTTAATTTCTTTTGCGGAAGTGCTGTTTTAAGTACCTCAGGCAAAAATTCTACTATACGGCTCATTTGAGTTTTGAGGCTTGAATCTTCGCCAGATTTAGGCAAATTTGCGATTTCTTTCCAATGGATGCAAAAGAGAAAATAACACGGACCAAGTAGTTCATTTGGTCGCTCGCACATCCTAGTATAACTAGCTAAAGACGCTAAGATGAACTTGCAATCGACAACGTTCAAAAAAGAACCAGATCTCAAGCATTTAGTTGCTGTATAAAAATTTTCGACAACCGAATGAACAGAGTCATCCATCATTCCCTCCACTCCATCACACATCATCACCGCAGCGCAACATACTCCCGCGAGCACAGCACGCACATTATCTTTAAACATTTTACCCATATCATACCTCCCAAACGTTAATAAACACAAAAACCACTAACGAAGCGACGCTATTTACAAAATCAGGAGATGAAGAAAAAACCCAGAGGGCAGTGACAACAATCGACAGAAGTTCCACGACTCTCGCTTTTCATCATCTTTCAAGCATCGTCTCACCTCTTTTTCGATCATTACAAAAACTACAATAACCGATTGTATGGTACTACAGCTTCATCAACGGATGCAATCCTTCCATTAACGAAAAATTAACCTTTTTGTTTTGATTTGTTCAACCAAAACAAATGACTATTATAATAAAAATCGCATCATAAACGTGCTTAATTCTTCTTAATCCAGCTCTTTGTAATGCCTAATTGACACAGATTCAAAGAT
>JAISZX010000018.1 GCA_031284365.1 Holosporaceae bacterium | reverse complement strand
CACTGATGAACCCAGAAATAGTAGGACCAGGCATTCCGTCAGGGCTAACTAATCCAGCGGTTATTGCTCCTCCCAAGTATCTGTTGACTCTCAAAAAATTACTCCACGCATTTCTATTTATTGATGTTCCATTCATATCTGGAATTAAGTATGGTGATAAGTACCTAAAATAAGAATTTATTATCTGCGACAGTGCATGCTGCCTTTGTAGATACTGGAAACCAGCTGAATTTTCTCCCAATTCTCCACCAACTTTTAGTCGTTTCGGACCAGAGCCAAAATCCACTCCGGCTTCGACTGCAAGCATAAAGTTACCACGAACAGCGACTTGATATCCTATAGCAGCAACGCCACCGAATATCGTTGAATACACGCTTTCAGAAGCGTTTTTAAACTCTTTATTTCCGCTAGCTGAGGTTTTCTGAACCCCGACATTTATGCCGAGTCCGACGTAGCCTCCGGCGTAATCTTTCGCGGAGGAGTTGTAATTGGCGGATGCGTCCGGCGCATCTGCCTTATCAGATGGCACTTCGGGCTTTATTTCCGGCCTGCTGACATCAAAAACGGCCGACGGAGCGGAGTTGGTGGTGGTCACAGGCTCCTGCGCCTGCAATCCGAGCGTCAGAGCCAACAGCGAACAACACAAAAACTTATTCATAACAGTACCCCACCAAAATCACTGGGAGCATTGTAGCAGACCATCATTAATTCTTGCTTAACGGCGCTTTCCTTACAACAGCACTGATCATCCTTTAGATTTTCATAGCGAAACCATTCGCAGACATGAATATCCTGCAATACCGATAGTTTTTTCCCTGCGACCTAAGCAATGTGGTAGCGTGAGTCAACCTTGAGATCAAATGTTTCGTCCGGCTTGCAGTAATACTCTCTTTTTGAGAGTATTCATACCGACGCTAGCTTTGCAATTTTTAGAGGATTTGGGAGATCGTGAATTGGAAAGGTATTTGTCAGAGAACACTGCGGCCAAGTGGTTTTGCGACTTTAAGTTGACAGAAAGGACACCGGACTACTCACTTTTCAGCATAACCGCTATAAATACGAGAAAAAGCACGGTCCACTGCTGTCCTGCTTCCATGCGACGGCAAATAATCTTTAGAAATCAACTGAAGTTGGATCTGTGATTTTGTTATTCATTTTCTTGCCTGATTGGCTTCAGATGTGCTATAATAACAGAACATGAGGTAGTATATCAGGAGATTTTTTATGGACTTAACAGGTGCGACCGGAGATCTGCTCTTCAAATTGCTATTTAGCAAGGAACGCAGCAAAAGAATGCTCATTCATCTGCTGAACAGCATTGTCGATGCTGATGGCCGCGATCCCATAAAGAATATAGAGGTGCGTAAAACTGAGCTGACTCCGGAATATCTGGGCGGAAAAGAAGCTCGTTTAGATATTCTGGCTGAAACATCAAATGGACTACTCGTCGAAATCGAAATGCAGAAAAATGACGATCCAGATATGGCCTATCGCTCCATGTTCTATTGGTCAGAATTGTTTTTTCAGCAATTATCGAAGGGCGGTCAATATAAAGACCTAAAAAAAACAATATGCATCAACATCTTAGGAGAGTTCAATCTTTTCAAAGACGATGAATTCTGGCATACTTTTCACATGCGGAACGATAAAACATTTGAAATTTTATCAGATAAAGAGGAGATCCATTTTTTGGAAATTCAGAAAGTACGCGAGTTTCGAAAGGATAGCCCCATCACCTGGTGGTTGGAGTATCTGAAAAATCCGCATTCGGAAAGTATTCAAGAAATAGGCGAACTCGAACCGATAATGAAGGAGGCAGTGGAAATGTTTGATATGGTAACATCCGATCCGCAGACTCAGGAATTTTTGAGAATGAGAGAAAAGGGACTGCGAGATTTCAATTCCGCCATAGGACATGCTGAAGAAAGAGGCATCGCCATTGGTGAGGAAAGAGGAAAAAGAGAAACTGCGCTGAAGCTATTATCCAAAGGTATGCCTATAGGTGAAATTGCAGACGTAACTGGTCTTGCAGAATCCGAGATTCAAAAATTAATGCACTAAAGGTGCAAGTGATGTTTTTTTCAGATCGCTTCGAAGTATGGAATCCAGGCGAGCTTCCATCAAAATTGGCTCCAGAAAAAATAAAGGAAACGCACGGGTCTTTCCATGTGAATCCGTTGCTAGCAGAGTCCTTGTATCTGACAAAATACATAGAACGCATTGGAACTGGAATTCTGGACATGATTGAACGCTGCAGAAAACATGGACTGCAAGATCCAGAATTTTCAGTATCGGATGGCGTGAGAATTGTTATAAAACGTCCAACCGAAAGCGATTGGTTAAAAATAAGGCCAGAGTCAAGGCCAGAGTCGCTAGAGGATATGGTGTTAAACCTTCTTAGGGAAGAGCGGTTAGGTAAAGCTGAAATAGCTATTGACATCCTCCTCGCCCTTTAGGACCAGGAGGATGTCAAATTAAATGATATACTTTTTAAACTATAATAATGTGAACCAGTTCTTCTATATGCTAAATATATTTTGCAGATTGCGAATCTGCAACTTGAATTTTTCGATATTGTTTTTCTTCAGTAATTCAAGATTTCTCATTTTCCATTTAACAGCAGGTAACTCATTTAATTTGTCAATATTAATCAAATTCCATTGGGGAGAGCATTCAAAAAAACTTATAAGAAATTCCTTATCCGCATCTAAAAATGCTGCATTTAATTCATTTATCAGCTGGTGCAGTGTTTTTTGGTGATCGCTGTATGAAAAATTCTCTTCAGTCATTCCTGAAAATTCCATTGCAAAAACAGCCTCTTGATTTTGAATATTTGGTTGTAAAATTTCATGTGGAGGACGATTATGGCTTAACAACGCAACAATAAATCCTTGTTTTACATCTGGAGTAATTCCTTCGTTTTTTAGAAGGTGCCGGATATCGAATAAATCTCGGGGGTGTTGTCTATCTAAAGCAGCGCAAATTTTTCCTCCGTATAGTTCTCCGAAAGATAAGATTTTCATTGCCGCAAAACCGTAAATTTCTTGCACTTTAGCGTTATTTTGCATTAAACTTGGTTGTTTTACACATCCTCTAATTACATAATTTGGTTCGATTTTTACTGAAGCAACAGCATTGCTACACAGCACCTTACGACAGCCGCCGGCATCTTCTCTTATTATAGATTCAATGCCAGTCCTTTTTAACGAAGCAGATATTCTATCCAATGCTTCATTGATATTGGTAAACGCTATTTCTCTAGCGTCAATATTAATGTACTGCAGATCGATATCGACCGATAATCTTGGCATATCCCGTATGAACAAATTAATAGCAGTACCGCCTTTTAGCGCAAAACAATCTTCTTTTGCAATATGCGGTAACGTCGATACTAACAGCTGTACTTGTTCATGATATTTCTTCATAATTAAATTTCATTCAAATCATCTATAACTATCAAATATTTTTTATCTAATTTTCCTCCCGGATTTATGACGCGTTTCCCAGAACCTAACTCTATTCTTTTCAGATCGATAAAATCATACCAACCGTGTTTTTGCTTTTCAGCCAGATACAAGAAAATACGCTTCACTTTTATAGAAGAACACTTTATTAGTAAATCTTGAAGAATATGCGGACGCAAATTAGTCATTGTTTCCATTATTTGTGCAATTTCTCGAATACTGATCTTGTTTGGACTCAAAAATATTGATTCCATTATTGCTCGCTCAGGAGAAGATGAGAATAATTCAAAATTATGATAATTAATCTGTTGTACTCCTGTATTGTCAGATAAAAATTGAGTTCTGTGTAATTCATACTGATGGTTAAAATTTTTTGTAAACCACAAAGGAATATGCAGTTTATCTGAAGTAAACATCTGCAATTTCGTATCGATAAATGTTATAAAATGTCGTGTATTATGAAAGTTCAATGCACTCAGTGCACCGATATGAAAATCTAAATGCAATTGCGATTGTAATGCATAAAGAGCGCCTTCAATTCCCACGTTATTAGCAGTACTGTTCAAAACATACGCACCGACTCCAATTCTTTTCAGCAAACCATGCGCTTTGGAATAATGATGCTGTAATCTATAATTGATATTATTCGAGTTTAGCCAGGCACCTGTTATGACAGCACCACGAGGCACGTTCAATAGAAGCTGGTTTATGTTTTTTGATATTCCTTTCATAATATGTAATATATACACAAAAATATAAACTAAAGCAATAGCGATATTAAAACACGCTCATGCTTTACTTTCCGACAAACCGCTGCTCAATAATTCTCCGATTCGTCACCGGTCACTCGAAGCAGCGAGTGTAACAAAGGTTAACGAAAACGCATTAACTGCTTGTAATATTCCCATGATATTGTCAAAGCAAAACGGAGAAAATGCTTCGTAATGAGGTAC
>JAISZX010000108.1 GCA_031284365.1 Holosporaceae bacterium | reverse complement strand
TGATGTGGAAAAATAGAGTCCCCTCCGGAGTGCTGGTGTCTATTTTTTGAGTCAGCACCTTTAGCGCTATCTTTCGCTACTGCAGTTCCTTTACCGTACCCATTATTTGGCTCAGGGATCGCGCAAGCCTCGATAGCTTCCACACCACCAGCGTGTCCCCTGTCCTCATGTAGTCCAGAGCCTCCTGTAGTTTGGGACGATCCGCCTTTGCTCCGGAGATTTTTTCCGTAAAAATCCTTTCGCAGTCGGCTTTTTTCAGTTCTTCTATCTGAAATTCCGGATTTTGATCCAGCGTCGACACCTGCGCATATCCCACCAACATTTTTATTGCTCCAAAGCTGTTTCCAAACTCATACTTTCCCTATTTTAAAGAAACAATTTTATGGGAACAAGGTTTAGAAACAGATTTTCGCCGTTTTTATGAAAGCAAAATGGGGAGACGGCCCATGTCTCCAAAACGATAATATAGACAAAAGTCAAATGGTTTTTCCTACTATTTCCTGAACTTGTAGATGATTTGATTTTTTGAACCAAATGCTTCCAGAACTTGGACATCAGCATATTTATTCCATCTCATATCTTTTTGAACTTGGACAATATTAAGCCCGTCTCATATTTCTTTGAACTTGGACATCTACGATGGCAGTGCTGCTAAGTGATTGAGAATCAGAAACCATCTCGCCTAGTTGATTGTTATTATTTTTGAGCGTACACAAGGCATCGCCAGTGCTGAAACTTATAAAACTGGGGAACGAACCTCTGCGGCAATGGATTCCAGAGTCCGTCGGGTGGCAAGTTAATTATAGGATTGTCAGGATCCATTTTTTTTCCACGAAATAGTTTTATTGTACTTAAAAAACGAACTAATTATTTGACAAAATTCTTGGCTTGTTGTATAATACATATATTGCGCAGGTGGAGATACATAATGGATTTAATATTAAAGTATTGTTGCATATTAGGGATCATTGTGTTTTGCTTTGCCCCTCTGGAGATGACAAAAGCGACAAATAGATCATCCACCACTTCCGGCAGTGGATTTTTTTCGAATGGTGCTAATGCTTTGCCAGAAAACGGCAACAGACCCACTAATAATGCACAGAAAACTGTTCTAAAATCAAGCAATGACAAAACTAAGCAAACAACTAAACCACTGAAAGAATATTCCTTTGGTCAGGGAGATCCAGCTTTCGACGTTTCTGGCATCGTCCGCCAACTCCGTGGTCTGAAAAAAAAAGATTATCGGAGTGAAAGGCAGAGCATATAAACAAAGTCTGAACTTGCCATAAGTTTATCAAGCGCCTTATGACTGATAAACTTATGCACTTCCAGTAAAAAACTCTGGTGTGGTGATAAAATGTGTAAAACGATTAGTGATATTTTTATTTTTTTATGATAATATCAGAAAATAAATGCAAAATTTATTGGGAATTATTATTTTGGAGCAAAAAGGGAAAAAATGAAAAATAATCTCTTGGAAATAGCAACATTAATGTCATTTGGGCTGGCGGTTTGCGATTGTGATGCCATGCTAAATATTGCTAGACAAGAACCTTCAGTAGAGAAACATTTTATACTGCAAAACATCCAGGAAGAAAATATTAGCAACGCTGCTTTGTCTAACAATAAAAATAACTTGCCACAACATGGTATGTTTTCTGCACTGCAATCAAATGTAATTTTTTTTAAAAATATTATTTGGGGAAAAAATCCTGATAAATTTCCGCAATATATTAGTAAAGATTCTCTTTTGCAAACCATTAATGAGTGTCTCAATAGCAAGTCAGTGTTGGATTCACTATACACCGAAATCCTACAAAATGATTCTTTATTTAATGCAGTTGAACAACAACTAATTAATCCGTGTCATCCAGCTATGGAATCACTATTTTCCAACTGTTTTTATGAAATAGCCTCTCTAGCAATGGAAATTTCCTGTAGTTGTTACATAAATGCCAGTCATTCACAATTTGTGTTTCGTTGGGAGGAAAAAGAATACGTTTTTTATAGGTTTTGGAATGAATATTATGGTAAACTTGCCCATTTACTCAATAGCAGTGTAGCTTCGCCGGATAAGCATTTTTCTTTGTGCGCTCTAAAGCGAGATTTCGAGCAGACTGTGGAGGATTATCTGATGGAATATTTGACTAATAGTGTTATTGTGGGAGCCAAATTGAATCCAATTTTATTTTCTTCCCCTTTGTCGGACACTTTTCTTATGGAAAATGTAACTGCCATGAAGAACTGTGCGTTTGTGCAGGTTTTAACGATGAACAGACGGCTTCTGGAAAATTTTTACATGTGGCAAAAGATCGCGATTTTATACGCTGCCGAGCTGGATTTCATCGAGCAACCCGCCCCAGAAATAAAAAATAAGGATAGACTTAAGGTAATTGCGCAGACATTAAAAGACATTGCTTACTTGGTTTTTGAACTGGACTTATCAACAAGTGAGATAAGTGAAGATCATGCATTTTTTAAGTCAGGACTGTACAATATCTGGAGCAGGACGAGAAATTTGATCGGAATGATGAATGGATTAGTGGCATAATCAGGGCAGCCCATGGAAATTTTAGAGATAATAATTCGCCGTTTCAGGTGCAGAGGCATCTTATGATCCCATTCTGCGACTTTTCGCAGTTGTTTAAATGATATTAACAGAGCTCCGGAGAAGTTAATCTCGATTTTGAAA
>JAISZX010000098.1 GCA_031284365.1 Holosporaceae bacterium | reverse complement strand
GACCGCACCTGCTGCAAATCTAGATTTTGTCCCTCAATTTCGCCGGATTTCGTAACATCTTCCGTTAGAACCTGAAGCAACGCCTGCTTTTGCAGCTGGAATCCTAAGCCGGACATTTTTCCGAGCAAGAAGCCCTGTCGCAGTTTTACTTCTGAAAGTAGACTTAGAACAATATCGCTCTGCCAGGTAAAATGAGGCCAATCTTGGTATTCATATATAAACATGTTTATTCTACGCATAATATGCGTCAATTATAACTGCTTATCTACGCATTTTGCAAGTCGTAAAAAAAATCGAATCTACATCGCTACTTCGATAACACCCAATGGTTAACGAAATTTTTGAAACCTCTGTGGCTGAGAGCTTGACGGACACGGGCAGCTCTTTTTTATACTCTCTCCCAGCCAGTTTGCCCGGCAAGATTGCTTTGTCATTAAGAAGATGATTGCGTTTTAACTCGCTGTACCAAAGACTTTTACGTCTTACGAGCTGTCAAATTGCTCTTTTAAAGTCCCATCAAAATTGCTGATTTCCTCTCCATATTTTGGGCAATCGGAGAATCGGCGTTACCCATCTTGTGACGACTGTGGGAAATGTTTGTGTGGATGACGAGGTTTGGCTCGGAGAAGATATCAGAGTGGCAGCAGTAATTTTAGTTTTCTTCGGATCTTTTCTAAAATACCATCAATAATCTTTGGCTGGCTTTGATTGCCAAATAACTCCTGTGCAATGGGCTCATACCATCTCAAGACCATATTCGAAATATACTCAATTTCTTTATCCATCAATTTTGGATTAACCATATTTTCCTTCGCGAATTCATGCCAGTGTCTTCGAAAAACATCTTCTGGTCTGTATTTTCCGCCTATTTTCATGGCCATTTTGGTTGAAAGATTAGGATAAATCTCTGTAGACAACAGGTCGTAAAAAGGAGCAAACCTTACGCTGTTCCTTTCGAACAAAAATGAGAAATTTTTTCCGTGAGCATCTGCATTCCCGATGATGTAATTGAAGATGGCGATGCGAATCGCGTTTTTTACATCCAACGCAGGCTGAGAACTATAATTTCTAATAATTGTAAAAAGATCGCTGAAACTCGGACCGCCGTCTTTTTGGTATTTATTTTCGGAAGGAACTCCCGTTGCCTGGCATAAATCTTCCTGATGCAATCTAATAATTTTATCGTTCTCTCTTCTGCGATCATAGCGCTCGATTACCAAATATTTTTTGTACGATTCATTCTCAGATTTTAGCTGCAAAACTTCGAACGCAGAAACGGAAAGTCCAATCTTGTTTGCAAGAGCCATGCAATATAATTCGTTGTCTACGCTGCTTTCTATGCCCGCAATTTCAGGCTTAATGATAAAAGTTGTGGGAATATTTCCGTGTGGAATGAAAAACTCTCCGTTTTCGTATACGACAGGTAATTTTCGCTGAGATCCAGCGATGGAAAGTCGAATGTCCTTTTCTCCTGCAAATAGAGGCCTACCGTTCAAAGGTCTCAAAGACTCAATCAATCTTTCGCCTTTTAATAATTCTTTATACCCATTGGAAGATGCTTCTTTAGAACCGCCGACACTGATGGCTCCAGCACAGTCGCCGCCTATCTCGCGAAGTAGAGCAAAGTCACTTTTGCTTGAAACGCCGAGATTGCGCGCGATTTCATCTCGTATAGCTCCTTCCGGCAGCAATCCTTCAAAAAACGGGCGACATTTTTGCTCCGAAAATATTTCATTTTGCAACGGCAGAGAAATCGAAATGGCAAAACCTTCTTTTAGCCATTGCCCATCATATTGGAATGACATTCGTCCTGATTCATCTTGAAACAAGCTTCCGACAATACAGCCGTTATATTTTACTTCCAGAGATGTCATAGACAATTCTGCCCTTTCTTAGCGATGTGCAACTCCAGTCCGAGATTCATGGCTATGTACAAAGCTTTATCGAACTGTATTGTAGACTTTCCAGCTTCCAGCTCAACTATGAAGCGATTTCCAACGCCACAGAGTCCAGCTAACTCTGCCTGAGAGAGCTTCATCTCTTTTCTGCGATCCTTTATAATAATTCCCAAATCTTTTACTGTTTTTATCATATCATTCATTCCTTGTCGGGAATAATATCACAAAAATTTAGAACAATCAAGAAAAAATTACCGATAGGGAATGCTTCTAAAATGCTATGTGTAATTCAGATAATCATATTATGTCAAAATCCAGGTCACGCTTCCATTTTCCGGACACCTTAAGGCGGATGTCCGCATTGGTTAACAAAAAATTGCGAAGCGCTGAAAATGAAGCGGCCAATTTTTGATAGCGGCGGAGAGATTGTTCGTTTTCGGAACCGTGAGCTCCACCAGCAGGCGTGACGCCTGGACTCGTTTGTTTGCTTTGTCAAGATGCAACAGGGAGTGAAAACCCGCTGCATCAGAGGCTCTTTGCGCTGCCATGTTGGTGCAAATTGACAAAACCTTGCCCTGTATCCGCTCTTCACATCATCCAAAATCTCCAAAACTCTCCACCTTCTCTCCAAACCAGGGGTCACGGAGATTTTTCGCACTTCCGCTATAATGCCTGCTGCAGAGACGATTCCGGACATTCCCCCAAACGTCCATTTCCGTGTTGTGGAGAATTTTGCACATGGTGGGGCGGATGTCTGGATGAAACTGTGACCTGTTGATCAAAAGTGTATATTGTCAGCCAATATATAATCAATCAAAATTAGAA
>JAISZX010000097.1 GCA_031284365.1 Holosporaceae bacterium | reverse complement strand
TGTTCGTCAATATTGTCGATAATATCCATATTTCCATGCCATCCTTTTTAATATGGATAAAATTATACATATGTTCTGCAATTTCTTTAACTAAATATTGAAAATTGAATTCCGTGCTCCTCTGCAGCTTATTTCAAGGGAGCCGTTGCATCGAATACTTCCGATAAATTGTATGTCGCCGTTTTGACCTGCTGGATGTTCATGCCCGAACGGACTTTCTATCCTGCCCATACCGTAGTTTTTTAAAGTACCTGCCGTTATATACCAATTCTACATGAGAAACAGGATTTTAGTGCTTTAGTAATGCTGAATTTTCAAGCAGTTTTGTCCGGATTCTCATTTTAGATGAGTATATTCAAAGCATCTGCATTAATTGCGCCAAAAATACGAAGTTCTCTGCAACTGATTTCAAGAAGATCACTGCATTGAATTACTCCGCTGATTTGTATATCGCCGTCCGGAGAATGCAGAAAGGATCTCCTTATTTGATCTGTCCCCGATCCGTCTCTGTTTTGTGCGGCTTCTGTCTCCATTCCGTATGTGCCGTCGACACATAGGGCAAAAATCGTCGCAAACAAAATTTTCTTCATAATGTACCTCCACTTTAATAATGATTGTGCAAACGCGCACAACCTGTATCCAAAGTTGCATATCTTTTGATAAAAAATCTACTGCGAAAAAACACTAGCATGCTATGCTAGTAAAAAAACGAAATGAATTTTTACCATAAAATTGAAATTTGTGTAGTGCAGAGACTATACAACCAGATTTGTGTAGCCTAATGTTGAATAAAGGCTACAGAACAAAATTTGTATAGTGTAGAGACTATACAACCAAGTTTGTGTAACCAAAATATTAGATGAAGGCTACAGAAGAAAATTTATGTAGTCTGAAGGCTACACAAAAAACAGTGGATTTCAGCCTTCTGAATTTTTCTTTTTCTGGAGGGTAAGCACTGTGATACCGTAGATTCCTAGCAGAAATAAAACTCAAACAACGTCGTAATTCGCCATATATATTTTTCTTACGATTCTTTGCGTGGATTTTGAGCAGCTATATGCTCTCAATTCATCTTGCATTTCTAAGTATTTGAAGTAGCGATAAATTTGATCTCTTTTCATTTCGCTTGGTTCTTTGCAATACAGAATGGCGTATATGAGATACGCTAATTCCAGCTTTACTTCGTTTATGTCTTCTGAAGCAAGGTCGGGAATCATTTCCCCGTATGTCTCAAAAAGTTCGTTTTTGTCCATGATGTGTAAGGACTCAATGCGCTCCATCATTTCTTTGCTAATTCCTACTTTATTCATTGTTTTTCTCCCATAATTTATATGTCACAACGTAACTCCTCTGTTTTATTTTGTCAACTGAAAAAAGTATTTAATGTTATTATTTTTTGCATAAATATGCATATTATTGTCGAATAGATAATATAATTGCGGTGCAAAACGTATCAGATGTGATTCAGCCTTCCGAATTTTTCTTTTTCAGGGTAAGCGCTGTAACACCATAGATTCCGAGTAAACTTTCGATGATACGATCGATTTCGTCGGGAGTGAAATAATACCACGTTCGGAAATTGGTTTTTCCCAATTCTAGCACCTCTAATTTTAGAAACCAACAAGACACGAACACAAACGCAAACACCTGAGTAAATCACATTGCATCAATATGCATTTTTTTGACCGCGGCAACCAACACAAACAAACACAAATCGTTGTTGCCGCATTATTTCACAGAACAGAAACAATCAATCTGCAGCAACACCAAACCCTCTCCCAAAACGCGGCCTATTCATCACTGCTAAATTATCCCTTATTTGATTGCGACGCTGACGCATATCCACAGCTTTTCGCAAAATATCTCCTACTCCATTTATGCCGTCGGCCACTTTAGGGGCATCTTCTACCAAAAGGCTACCTATTCTAATACACTCATCAAGACTATCCATTCCAAAGACTTCCTGCTTTGCCTTAAAAAAAAGTGTCTTCACTACAAATGCAGCAGCGGCTGTTACAACGTCTTTTTTGCGCATAGATGTCAAAACATGTCTCCTGTCATCTCCTCGCAGGGCATCATCGCCATAAAGGCGCATATATTGATCCGCAAGAACTTGCTCTTCATTTGTAATCTGAGCCAATTGAGCGAATAAAGCATCCCTATCAGCAGCGTTCTCGGTAACAACATTCTGAAATGCTAGCGGTCTCATAGCAGAACATTCAGAAACAAACAAGATACTCTCCATTAACACCAAACTTATTATCTTAAACATTTTCATCCTCCTTTACTGAATAAAACACCAAACTATAATATACTCGCAATTGATTTATCATAACAGACTACATTAGCATTTACAATAGGCAACACAGCTCCTCTTCCCCCCCAAAACTAATGTCAAATAGTCTGTATGGAACTACAGGAAATGCACTGTTCCTATGAGAATATCTACAAAGAACACCGCCTAACATATTGAAATCTGATTGATTTAAGCGATCATACACTAATTGCCCATTAACAAAAGCGATACTAAAAATTTCTGTTAACTCTTCTGAATCATCCCAAATGTCAGCTAAATGAGCCAAATAGTCGCCCGATATCCCATGTGCAAAAAGAGCAGGTCCAATTGCTAAAAAAGCAGCATCGTTAACAATACCTTCAAGACCTATACGTAAATAATGTCCAAATTCATGTTTTAAATTAGAAGATACTGGCATTTGTATCCATTGTGTACTAACTCCTACAAGTTCACCAAATGCATTGGTTAAAACAGGACTGGTAATCAAATTAGCAAAATCCTGATTACCAGTTATTGTTATTGCGTTATCATCTGCAGGAGCGTACTGATCCCGGGCAGTAGGGTCAAAAATCAACCTAAAACGCAACGCATCAACATTTGCGCGGATCACAGTTTCATATAAATTCAAGATTTGTACCATAGCCTGTATCATCGCTAGACCTCTTTCGAAACCACACAAATTATGGTAAGAGCTTAGGACTTATTGTAGTAAGGAGAGGTGAGAGTTGAAGTTTGAAGGGATAAAAAGTCTGTCTGATGAGGAATTTTGGAGGTTGACGGGAGTGAAAAAAGCGACGTTTGAGAAAATGGTAGAAATATTAAAAGTATCGGACAGCCAGAAGAAGAAAAGAGGAGGTCGTCCGAACAAGTTGAATATAGAAGATCAA
>JAISZX010000042.1 GCA_031284365.1 Holosporaceae bacterium | reverse complement strand
AAATTGATGTCAAAAAAGTGCGGACGAGCAATCATATGCAAAATTGCAGAGGACTTGGTAAAAGCACGACACGCTTTTCTTGATATAAGCGAACTGCTGCAAGACGTGGCAGACAACTACAGAAACGAAAAAAGAAACAAAACAATAAACGAAAATATAAATGAAGGAAACAATAATGGCTGAAATACCAGAGAAAAAAGACAATAAAATGGGACAGAAACGGGACAGCAGTATAAATCTGGACGAACTTGCCGAAAAATGGCCATCACCTTTTGTGTCCCGCAATCGTTTCGAAGAATTTTCCGGTGGATTATTTAAAGCCCGCAGTATGAATACGTTCGATGCACGGGGAGATGGAATAAACACAAGGTATCGAAGAGGATCAAAAATATTTTATGAAGTTCCGGATGCTATAGCATGGTTAAAAAGCAGAACAAAGAAAGAGGTAGGGAAATAATGAGTATGTTTGAAAAAATAAAAGACAAGCACAAAAACACTTATATAAAGCGCAGCCAACTGTATGATCTAACCGGCGGTATTATAACCGCCAAGACAATGGCCATATTTGATTGCAAGGGGGTAGGCATAAATGAACGCATTGTAATAGGGAGAGAAACAGCTTATTCAACAGATGCGGTGATTAAATGGCTCGAAAATAATACAGAACAAATTAAGTAAAATATTTAAATAGTATTGATGAAAGTGGCTCCACAAGGTAGTGAATATATTTTATGAAAAATTGTAATGCGTTAATCACAACGTTTCACAAAGGTACATTCATACACAGCGGAGCCACACATATTTATCGAAAAGAATACGCAAAAATATTTTGTATTTTTATAAATGCCAATACCGCATCGTTAATGCGAATAGAAATAGTGGGACAGGAGTGGGACAGAATTATTCACAATTTTATTTAATTGGCTCTATTTCTGCTATTTTTCTCTGGAATTCGAGGTGGTGCCCCTAGCGAGATTCGAACTCGCGTTACCGCCGTGAGAGGGCGATGTCCTAGGCCTCTAGACGATAGGGACAAAAGCATCAGCATGCTAACTTATCGCAAAAATTAAATCAACACAAAAATTATTGTTTTGAGTATGTTTGAGCCTTTTTTCTATATGAACTTACACAGTTTTTTTTAATATAATAAAATCAATGCGCTAACTTAGCTTTGGATGGATATTACTATTTACTGTGCGTTAAGATTAGAAACAAATAGCAAAAAAATGCTTGCAAAGTGAATCAAAGATCAATAGACTTCCACTCAGTGCGGGTGTAGCTTAATGGTAAAGCCTCGGCCTTCCAAGCCGATTACGTGGGTTCGATTCCCATCGCCCGCTCCATTTTAAGTGAAAAGGAGGAGTATTTTCTGCATATTGTCTTTGAAAAAAGTAATTTTGAATCCGTTGCTTCAGCTGTTATTGGTAATAGCTCTTGTTTTTACGTATCAATCAAAAGTAGATTCTGAAACAGTTCGTTTTTTCCTTACAATAAGCACGTTTTTGCGCGAATTGTTGGTTTTTGTTCTGCCATTTTTGTTGTTTAGCTTTGTGGCTGTGGCTCTGTCTGCCATTCCCAAAGAGGGAATGTTTTTCGTTTTAGGATTGATGTTAATCGTTTTAATATCGAATTTTATGAACATATTGATTTCTGGTGCTGTTGGTTTTTCAATTTTATCCGGAGCGGAAGCTCATCAAATGCCGGAAGCAAAAGAAGTGTTCCTGCCGCTGATAGATTTTCATCTACCTCAGATAGCTGGAACAGTGCAGGCATTGTTTGTGGGAATTATTGTTGGATTTATTAATTCTCTGAAACCAAGCGAATGTGTAACAAAAATTATAAGTACCTTACATCGTCTCGTTCTCAAATTCATGAAGAGTTTCTTTGTTCCGTTGCTGCCGATTTTTGTTGGAGGATTTTTGTTAAAATTGTTCGCAGAAGGACGTTTAACCGGGTTTCTTGAACAAAATACGCGCATTTGCTTGATGATGTGTGGATTTTTATGGTGTTATCTTGCTCTGTGGTTGTTTGTTTCTGCTTCATTCAATTACAAAAGGGCGGTTGAGATTTTTAAGACTGCATTCCCAGCGATTATTACAGCATTTAGTACAATGTCGAGCGCGGCAGCGTTGCCGTTGTCACTTGTCGCTGCCGAAAAAAATACAAAAGATAAAGTTTTATCTGATGCTGTTATGCCACTAACTCTGAATTTTCACATGGTTGGAGATACGATAGTTGTTCCGATTATGGCGATGATCGTGATGCTAGCATTTAATCATCCCCTGCCTAGTGTTTGCAATTTCATTTTGTTCGGTGTATTTTTCGTGCTGAATAAGTTTGCTGGCGGAGGAGTTCCAAGCGGTACTATTATGGTGACTGTTCCGGTTTTAAAAGAACATTTGGGATTCGACGATTCGATGGTTGCGTTCATCATAGCGTTCTATGGGATAATGGATCCTATCGCTACATCAGGAAATGTCTGTGCTAATAACCTGTTTGTAATTATCTTTCAGAAGATAAGGCAGTTTGTAAAAAAACAAGTGGCTTGATGAAAGACCTGGAAAGTCGGATAGAAGAATTGTGGGAAGGCGTAGCGCATGATATTTCTTGCGTCTATGAGGCCATGGATAAACTCGATAGTGGAGAATTGCAAGTAGCAGGTAAGGTAAATGGGGCATGGCAAGTTAATAATTACCTCAGGAAAGCAATTCTTCTTTATTTTAAGTATACGAAAGCTCAGGTTGTTGCTGGCTGTTTCGACAAAGTTCCGCTGAAAACAAGAAATTGGACCGAATCAGACTTCGTTAGCGCTGGATTCCGTGCAGTTCCGGGTAGTATCATACGGTATTCGGCTTACATCGCGAAATCTGTAGTTGTTATGCCAGCTTTTGTGAATGTTGGAGCGTTTATTGACGAAGGAACGATGATTGATACAAACTCGCTTGTTGGGAGCTGCGCGAGGATCGGGAAAAAATGCCATGTCTCGGATGGAGTCACCATCGGAGGAGTACTAGAGCCACCAAAAGCTATGCCTGTAATCATCGAAGACAATTGCTTCATTGGAGCCAAAAGCGCTGTTCTAGAAGGAATTATTGTGGAAGAGGGATCTGTATTGGCAGCAGGTACAATTTTATCAGAATCTACTAGAATCATCGACAGAGAAACTGGTGAAGTAATGTATGGCCGAATACCATCGCGATCAGTGGTTGTACCTGGAACATATTCGTCTAGCAATGGTGTAAGTATTTATTGCGCAGTAATAGTAAAACGCGTTAACGAGCAAACTCGCCAAAAGACATCTATTAACGAATTGCTGAGAATATAAAAAAAAAGGATTTTTTACTTGCGCACGAGAAGAGCAAAAATCAAATTTATATCAATTTTGTTTGCTGTTGCCGCAGTTGGAATCTTTGTTATGCTATCAGCATTTCTCATCGGTACAAAAAAGGATATGTTTGAAGGGAATGCTTTTCGACATGGTAAGAACTCTTTTTCTAATGTTAGCTTTAAAACATTTGATAGCTCCGGAAAAAATATTAGCCTAAAATCCGATGAAGTGTATGAAAGCCAAAAAGACCACTACGTGTTCAAAAATCTAGTTTCTGCATTTGCATTATCAAATGGGGAATTGGTTACTGTGTCTGCTAATCAAACAAAAGCAATCCGTAAAGATAGAACTGAGTGCGAATTTATTGGAAATGTAAAACTATCGACTGAATCTGGATTGCTTATGGAATCTGAAAAATTGTTCGTCGACTGCAATAAGAAAATTGCAAGCGGAGATTCTGATGTTGTAATTTCCCAGGAAAACACTCATCTCTCCGCAAAAGGATACTTCTTTGATATGAATAATAATACTTTAACACTTAACAATAAAGCAAATGGATCATTCAAATCAAATAAAATTAGTGCGAATAAAATGATAATTTGCTTTAATGATATGCATAAAAAGAGCGTAAAAAGCATAGACGCTTTTGAAAACGCAAATTTTACTACTCCTGATTATACATTAAAAGCAAGCAAAAGTATTCTATATACGGAAAATGAAGTAAAAGCATCCCAAAATGTAGTTTTATTTTATCACAAGGATTCTAGTAGTTATGATGTGCGAGCTGATTCCATGCAGGCAAAAATCAATAACGGCGCATTGGGGACTGTGAAAGCAAATGGTTCTTTGATAATCAAAACAAAAGATGCTAAAATCCGCTCTGATAGCGGAATATTGGATGGAGATAACGTAAATGTTTTTGGTAATGTTGTGATCTCTGGCAAGCATGGAAATATTTTCGGAAAGACAGCAACGATAGATACTAAAACTGGAAAAGTACTGGTTAGCAAGTCAAGCGGAATCGTAGATGATGGAAAACATAGATGACGAAAGAAGAAATAGTTTGTACTAAATTGAAAAAGGCTGTAAATGGTCGAGCTATTTTAGATGATGTGAGTTTTTCTGCATCAAGAGGATGTGTTACAGCCTTGTTGGGACCAAATGGAGCCGGAAAAACAACTACTTTTTCATTATTATGCGGGTTAATCAAACCAGATTCTGGATCAATATTTCTCGGTGAAAAAGACGTAACAGATTTACCGATGTACAAGAGGGCGCGCCTTGGTCTCGGCTATTTGCCTCAGGAGCCGTCCATTTTCAGAGGATTGACCGTTGAAGAAAATATATTTGCTGTTCTTGATATGAAAGAGATAAGTAAAAAAAAGAAATATACGATTTTAGAAAAGCTTCTTGAAGATTTATCTCTGAAAGAAATTAGAAAATCGCAGGCAGTTAGTGTTTCTGGAGGTGAGAGACGCAAATTAGAAATCGCGAGGGCATTAGCAATTAATCCAAGTTTTATTTTATTAGATGAACCTCTTGCCGGCATAGATCCATTGGCGATCAGAGAAATGAAAAATATGATTTTCGATTTAAAGAAAAGAAAAATTGGTGTGATTATTACGGATCATAACGTTCGTGAAACTCTCCCGCTGGCTGATTACGCTTATATTCTGTTTGATGGAAAAGTTCTTACTGAAGGTACTCCGGACGAAATAATAAAAAATGATATAGCTCGCAAAATTTACCTTGGCGAAAGCTTTTCTGGTTATAACTTTCAGTATGAGAGAGACAGCTAACAATACATTATCAATAAGTACGCGACAAACTTTATCGCAAACTCTTCAGTATTCGCTAAAAATATTGGCGATGAATAACTTAGAACTGCAGGAGTATATAAGCGAAGAATTTTTGAGGAATCCATTTTTAGTCCATCAGCATAGATATGGCGGAAGTCATGACTTTATTGAGCAATTGCCGAGTAACAGCAATCCGTTTGATGAAATTTTACGCGAGACTGCATTTTTGTGCTTTAGCAACTTGGAAAAAGAAATCACTGAGATGCTTGTTCGTAATATTTCAGAAAATGAATACTTAAGCGGCGACTTATTGAAATATATTTCAACTGAAAAAGGAGTACATTATTTTGATTTACTGAAAATTATTCATAGATTGAAAAAGACATGTTTTGCTCCGATGTTTGCATTTAATTTGCAGGATAAGCTAAAGACTTTTCTGGAAAACGAAAATTTATACAACAATGATTACTGTAAGTTGGTTGAAAATATAAGTCTGATTCTTTCTGGGAATTGGTCTGCTTTACAATTAAGATGCGGAATTTCAAAGGAAAAATTATCTAAAATGATTCCAATCCTAAAGAATGCGTTTACATCCTGTGATTTTTGCGAAAATATTTGCTTACCGAAAATGGTGGATCTTGTAATAAGAGAAGAATCATTTGACGAGTTCAAAGCCGTAATTGACGATACAGCACTTGTGGAAGTTGGGTTTGATCTCGAATTGTATACAAAGTTTATAAAAAAAAGCAGATCTGAGTCTGATAGATCCTACATAAAAAATTACGCTTCGATGGCTAAGCTGCTTGTTAAATCCGTGAGTTCTCGGAATTCTACTTTGCTGAAAATTGCAAACGAAATTGCCTATAGACAAAGCGATTTTTTTCTAAAAAAAAGCATGTACTTAACGCCGATCAGTGCTCAGACTATTGCTTGCTCGTTGCTTCTTCACAAAAGTACAATAAACAGGGCTTTGTCGAACAAGTTCATCGCGACGCCCCGTGGCATTTTCGAGCTGAAAGAACTATTACCAAAAAAAATAAAATCGCAGGAGAATGAAGTTAGTGATCAGTCGGTTAAAGAATGCGTTAAAGCACTAATTGCTAACGAATCAAAAAATCGTCCGCTCACTGACTGTCAGATTGCTAATATCCTCAATGACTATGGAATAAACATTTCAAGACGAACAATCTCGAAATACCGAGATATTTTAAATATATCTAATACAGCTGTAAGGACAAGATTTTACAGAACAGTAACCGGCACATGAAAAACTAGGTGCTATTTCTTAGTATTTTAGCTATAATGTGGCATTATGTAATTTAAAGTGAGGTGTGGTATGAGTTTTTCTTTTTCTGGTCGTCATATGGAAATTGGAGAGTCGCTTACGAGCAAAGCGAAAGAGGCTTGCGAAGCTTTGGCCAATAAATATGGCGTAGAGTTTATTAGTGCGAACGTTGTTATGAAGAAAGATGGATATTTATTCTGCTGTGATATCTCCGTGAAAACAAGCTGTGGCAATTCCTACTATGCTAGCAATGAAGCTGACGATCCAAAAATTAGCTTTGACGTCACTTTACAAAAAATTGATCAGCAAATGCAGAAAAAGAAAAAATCCGAACGCTGCTCTTGTAAATGTCGGCTGGAAATAAACAATTTCGATAATTCACTGGACGAGCAACTTGAAGAAAATTCTGCAATTATCATCGCTGAAATCCTGGAAGACCTCCCGCTTCTCAGCGTAAGCGATGCTGCCAAGCGTCTGAATGAAAAGACAAAGGTATTTGTTTTTGAAAATATTTCTAATAATGCGGTAAATGTTGTTTACATTCGCCCTGATGAAAATATCGGGTGGATTGATTATAAAGTAAAAAGATAGCGTTTGAGACACAACAAGGTACTTTGTCGCAAAAAACTTTTTCAGTAATATGCGACAAATACCCTGGATTTTTTTTATCGTCAACTATCACATTTTTATATTCAGAAACAGCAAAACCTTTTAATCCACTTTTTCGTGAACTTGCAAGTATGCAGTGTCCAGGTATTTCAGAAATATATTAGCTGCATATGACGAGCCTCTTCTTACCTCATCCGCACTTCTCAACGTGACTCCCATCTGGACTTCCATCCATTCTCTCACGGCTCCAGACAGACAACCAACATAAAACGTTTTATCTCTATTGTGAGGATCATAACAACTAAACAGTTCACCACTTACATCTACAGTAGATTTTGAACATAAGAAGTGAGCAACACAGCTATCCCTAACAGATGACGATACACATCTTGGTAATTTTTCAACAAATGAAGATCGTTGTTCAACCGTAGAAGAGCTCGAATCCATTCCCTTAAAGATATCTAGTGAAATCTGAACAAAACCTACATATATTAATTTATTTTTCTTGTTTTTTTATTTTCTTTATTATAAATTTGCATATATTCTTAAATAAGAAAGGGGAAAGTAATGATAAAAATATTGAAATCAATGTTGTTTGTGTTGTGTAATTGTACAGTAGGTGCAAATGCGATGCTTCCTAATTTACCTCAATTTGATGATAATGAACGGATAACTGTAAATATTGCAGATATGAGTATAGCTAATGGTGCAGATAGAAAAAAAATTTCTGTATACAGAAATGTGCCTATTAAAGCGCGTATTATGGATTTTTTGTCAGTAATGAATCCGGATTATGAGTCTTATACATATGTTGAGTCAGGACATATACTGATCCTTCGAATGACTTTTGGTAGCTATGAAATGAAAAATGGTGCAATAATACTGAGAATCTATAATCATTCTAATAATTATCAAAATTATCTTACGGCAGCATCAGAAGCCGATGAATTAGAACAACATATAAGATATTATCTTAATCCAGCAGGTGCTGAAATATATGCTAGATTAAGAGATTTAAAATTACTAAAAGCGATACCGAAAAGAAGATTGGGATATAAAAAAGAAAGGCGATATTTGAAAGGATTGGAGCGTCGTGCCCAAGATGCTCCCAACTCAGTAGGAAGTACTGTCATTCCGCAACAGCCTGACGCGCCATCTGTTGACGAGCTACCTTGGTAGTTGTAATTGGAAATGGCCAGTGTATAAGTTAAGTACATGTGAGATTGTCTAGAGAGTGTAAGGTTGGACGAACGCGCGGTGTGTTCGTTCATTATACAACTGCAACGAGAATGCGCCATTCACATAAATAAAGCGTGCATGATAAATCAGTCGCTAAGATACTGTCCGGCGTTACTCGACGGTGGTGGCCTAAGCAAGAGAAAAGGCTATAAAATGCCTATGAAATGGCCAAGTATGCTACTACCTCTCTCAAGGATGTTGGCTAATTCATCCAAGAAAGTTAACTTTTTTATCTTTTTCAATCAATAGGTTACATATATGAATGTGCCTCACAGTTCGTCATTCGTTACGAACGAAGAGAGTTAGGATTCATGGGATGATGCATTTTTCTAAATTTTCAGCCCGCCAAGAATGACGAGTGCATTCTGTTCTCAAGAGCGGTTAGAGCATTGATTTTATTGCATTTTAAAAAAACTGTTGATTTTTCTAAAAAGTTGTTATACGATACATGAAGATTGAAAAAATCAATTGAATGGCGCTGGTTGCGTTGTTTTTATAAAAAATATTATTTAAATTATTTAGGAGAAAGAATATGAATTTCAATAAAGCTAAAATTTTAGCAAATGTTAGAACGGTATGTATGTGGTCGAAGAAAATTTTATATTACGGTTCCACGGATCGAGCAAAGTTACACGAATTTACGGATTGCTGTTTGTCGAGTGTTTCGTCTCGTTCGGGACAGTCACCGCCGTATGCAATTGATCAGCCACAAATATCTGTTTTTTTCAACCAAATGATCATTGGAAATAAAAATTTAATTAATTTGTTAACAAATATGCTAGTGTGTATAGTACAAGATAGTAGGTATAGTAGCGGAGTAGTAAAATGTTCGGAGGTTTAGCCAATGCAGTTAGATTTTTATCTATTTCAGAAGTTGATAGCGCAAAAAGCGGTCATCTCGGCATGCCAATGGGGATGGCAGATTGTCTAACGGTATTGTTTAAAAATTTTCTAGTATTCGATCCACAAAATCCTCAGTGGCCAAACAGAGACAGATTTGTGCTTTCCGGCGGACACGGGTCTGCGGCGCTTTATGCTATTCTACATCTAACAGGCTACGAAAAAATGTCACTTAACAATTTGAAAACATTCAGAAAACTAAAATCAAATGCAACAGGTCATCCAGAGTACGATATTTCCTGTGGAATCGAGGCCACAACCGGGTTGCTTGGTGAAGGAATCGCCAATGCCGTTGGTATGGCGATCGAAGAAAGACTTTTGAACGCCAGGTGCGGAGACGACTGCATCAATCATTACACATACGTATGCGCCGGAGATGGCGATTTGATGGAGGGAGTTTCCCATGAAGCCAGTTCGATCGCTGGACACATATCCCTTGGACGCTTAATACTATTGTTTGACGACAATAATATCACCATAGACGGCGAGGTTAGCGTTTCTTCCAGTGATGATGTACTTAAGCGATATGAATCATACAAATGGCACGTACAATCCGTCGATGGCCACAGCGAAAAGGCCATATCGAAAGCAATTGAGGAGGCGAAAAAAGATCCGCGACCATCAATAATCGCGTGCAAAACAAAAATCGGGTACGGAAGTCCGCGTGAAAATACTCCGCAGGCCCATGGTGGAGCTTTTTCTGAATCTGAAATAGCGGAAGTAAAGAAAAAATTGGGTTGGTCCTACGACTCATTCGAGATCCCGGAATACATCCTAAAAACGTGGCAAATTATAGGTAAGCGTCACCAAGAAATCTGCAAAAAATGGCATGAAACGCAATTCCGAAAATATGGATCCATGGAATTTGAATTTACAGATGACATAAAAAAAGTTTTTCGATCCATCAAAAAAGATTATTTCGTTTCTCGTCCCTTTGAAGCGACTCGTGTTAGCTCAAAAAATATAATTACAAAGTTGATGGAAACGTCTGATTCGATTGTGTCAGGATCCGCCGACTTGGGCGGATCAACGGGGTGTTTTTCGAAAACGATGTATCCAATTTCAAGCGATAATTTTTCTGGAAATTATATTCATTACGGAGTTCGTGAGCATGCAATGGGTTCGATTATGAACGGCATTGTAGTAGGAAAAAAGATAAGGTGCGTTACCGGAACTTTTCTGGTTTTCAGCGACCACATGAAGCCGGCGATTCGCATGAGCGCCCTCATGAGCATACCATCGATATTTGTCTTCAGCCATGATTCGATAGGAGTTGGAGAGGATGGCCCAACGCATCAGCCGGTGGAGCACCTTGCAGCACTGCGAGCCATTCCAAATTTAAACGTGTTTCGTCCCGCAGATGCGATGGAAACGCTTGAATGCTGGGAATGTGCTATGAAAAGCGCAGAACCATCTGCGATAATTCTTACACGACAGGATGTGCTAAGTGTTAGATTTTGCGGTAGGACGAATTTGTGCGGAACTGGGGCTTATTTTCTCTATGAGGATACATCAGAGAGAGAGAAGATGGTTACGCTCATTGCAACTGGATCAGAGGTTTCAATCGCTCTCGAAGTGAAAAAAATGCTAAATGATATGGATATCTCCGCAAATTTGGTCAGCTTTCCCTGCTGGAAATTGTTTGATAATCAACCACTTGAGTTTCGCAATAAAATTCTAGGAAAATCATTGAGGATTGGTATAGAAGCCTCTAACGGATTTGGTTGGGAAAAATATCTTGGATCCGACGGATTGTTTTTTGGTGTGAATAATTTTGGAAAATCATGTTCTTGTTTAGAAAATTACAAGTTTTTTGGTTTAACATCCCGAAATATATGTAATGAAATTATGAAGAAATTGTAAAAAAGAGGAATTAATGAGAGTAGCAATCAATGGTTTTGGTAGAATAGGTAGATTGATTTTAAGAGCGTTCGAGGAGTCGTTTAAAACGTATGATTTCGATATAGTTGCTGTCAACGATCTACAGAACATCGACACGTCTATCCATCTTTTAAAATACGATTCTGCGCACGGCAGATTTTATGGTCAAATCCAAAAAATATCAGATAATGAATTTTTATTAAACGACAGAAAAATAACGCATTTATCTGAGCGAAATACCGATCGCCTGCTGTGGAAAGAGCTGGAAATAGATTTGGTATTAGAATGTACCGGCGTATTTAAAACGAAAGATCTATCCAATTTGCACGTAAAAGCCGGAGCCAAAAAAGTGTTAATTTCGTGTCCATCCTGCGATGCAGATAACACCATCGTTTATGGAGTAAATCACGGTTCTTTAAAAAAAAGTGACATCATCGTTTCTAACGCATCATGTACCACAAATTGCCTAGCGCATGTCGTAAAAGCCATTCATGACGAGGTAAGAATATCGAATGGGTTTGCAACCACAGTCCATTCATTCACGGGAGATCAGCGTCTTGTGGACACAAATCATTGTGATTTGCGACGCGCCAGAGCTGCTGCGTCCAGTATGATTCCAACATCTACCGGAGCCGCTGAAACAATCGAAAAAATTTTCCCGGAACTTCGGGGAAAATTATCCGGATTGTCTTTGAGAGTACCGACCGTTAACGTTTCTGTTGTTGATTTTACCTTTACTGCTTCCCGGGCGATCACGAAGGCTGATATCAGCTGCGCAGTTGAAAAATACGCCGCTACACTAGCCGAAAATGTTTTCGCGTACACCCATGAACCGCTTGTATCAACGGATTTTAATCACACCCCACACAGTGCAATCGTGGATTTATCTTTAACAAAAGTCGTGGATAACACAATCGGGCACGTTGTCGCTTGGTACGACAACGAGTGGGGATTTTCCAACCGCATGCTTGACACAGCACAGGAAATGTTACAGATATGATTGTGACTGCGTTACATCATATCAATTTATGGTACAGCAGTAAACAAATGTTTTTTGTTAACAAATAATCTTATTGGAATCATTTTTCTTACCTGGAAGCCATGATTTTATCCCCAACGATACTTGTTTGAGCTCCAATGACGGAACGTTTTGCGGTGTCAAGCATAAAGTACAGCGGAAAAAATCTCCAAGGTATTTGTGAATTATTTTTTTTAGTTCATCCAGACGTTTTTGATCAGTAAGCAATTGAAATATTTCTCGATAATCGCTGTGTGTAAGATCAATTTCTACTCCAAATGATGATACAGATACTCTAGTTCCCAACTCAGAGTTCACCCCCAATTTCATATTTCCAAGTCGATGGACATCCCAGCGATCAGTCCAAAATGTTTGGATTTCTCTAACCTTCGTTGTGAATTGCAGGAAGGAAGAGATAATAGCCTCAAGTCCAGCAGCACTTTTTTCCTTTGTCCAAAACAAATAGAAAAGACGAGACATCCTCCTGTCCATCTCCAGCGGAGGTTCTCCGAAAAAAGCTGCAATTGTTCTAAGCAGCAGACAATTTTTGTCGTGACGCTGAAGATTTAAATAACGCCGTTTGCTGATCTGATATGAAATTCCAAGCAGTCGCATGTTGAACGCATTGATGAAATCGCCCATCGCATTATCCTTCTCCTGGGCACGGCGAAAAATCAGCTCTGCGTATGGAGTTGGCAGTGGAGCGTTCAAACCTGAGATCGCTAATCTCTCGATGTAAATCACATTATTATCATTTTCCCGAGATATTTTCTCTATTTCCGTTCCACGCATATGAAACGAATTAATACTAACCGTCTTAAACGGAGAATCTGAAATATTCGTTTCCTTACCAAAGGATATCTGCGATCCATATTCCAAAATATACGCCGCCATTTCGAACGAAAATTGTTTTGGTAGCCGCAACAGTTCGTCGTTTAAAGATAATTCTGTATGCCGAATTGCTGTTTCCATTCTTTTAGAACTCCATTTTTAGAAATATTTTTTACGATTACATCGGTAAATGTATTGATTGATGTATAGGATGATAAAAATTTCGAAAGCACAAGACTAAGTGGCAACCCCAGATTTTGAATGCTATCATCGAATGTAATCTCAATATTTGCTCCGCGCACGAACCCGCGCCAGGTTTGTTCATCGAATCGCCTGGTGGATATAAAACTGTCGATCGAAACGATGGCATCAACCTCGATCTCCAAAATAGAGCCGGAAATATCAGCGAACACACGCAGTAAATCACGAATTTTTTTAACGCCATCTTTACTAAAAGAAATCGAATTCAATGATAGAGCGGAAATCAATTTCCACAGTATTTCTCCGCTTTTAATCGATGATTTTTGCGGAGTTGGACGATCCACGCAGTAAATTTTAGTAGTTGGTATTGATATCTCAATTTGCAATTCTCCAGACACAGGAATTTGCTCGGCTAAACCACGGTTCGTACACAGTGTATGTCCATAGAATATTTTATCCGCCGGATATTGTGGATCAAAATTAATATCAATAAAAGAAATGTACACATCTTCGCCGAATGTATCCTTCATGTATGATTTCTTCCTGGTCGATTTCCATAAAATACTACTCTCGCTGGAATAATCACAGGAAAAGAACTCCGGAACGTATATTTCGTCATTATTTTCAGCGTCAATAGCAACTATTTTTTCAATCATGTAAATCTCGTTGCTGTTATATCTGCGATAATCTGGAACCAAACAATATTCCACCTGCTTTTGATCCAGGCGAAGCGGTTCCGTAACCTTTGGAAAGAGATTTATTGCCGGAACGGACGAAAGTGAAAAATTCCTCACAGAAATTTGCATCGAAATATCATAACTCATTGGAACATAAAGAAAATTATCACCGCTAATGTCGAAGCTATCAAGCAATTCAATTTCAAATCCATAAAATTTATCTGGAAATGCGAAGTATTCCTGCAGCAGCCGAAATCCCTTATGAGCTGTCTGAGGGTACGGAAATAAAGATTCATCATCATTCACTCCAACCGGTTTTACCGTTGACGTTATTTCATAAACAGCATCTCTCTGAAAAATGATATTTTCCTCAGTAGAAAAAATTGACGAGAAAATTTTTCCGCGCAGCAGAGCATCTGCATGAATGTAAAATCGCAGTTTTTTGGGCATGCCTTTTGCAGAATTTCCTCTAATTCCAATTTTCAGATAGTAGGTAGATCTCGCGAAATAATTTGGCAGATGCTCCTTCTGTATCACAGCAGCACTAATAATATCCACAGGCCATAGTTGCAGATCATGCGCCGTTCGAAATGAACAAATTTCTCCGGAACTGCTTTGGGTGTACAAGATCGTATTCTTCGGAACAATTATACCTGGCGTTTTTACTACACGCGATTGATCAACATCGAATTTCAGCATGACGCAAGAAGGAGTTGGCAACGCCAATGGCTCGTACAGAACGTCGATGAGAGTTTTTGCTATTTCCGGAAACTGATCGTCAATCTGCTTTTGCAATTTTCCGGTAAGAAACGCAACGCTTTCAATCAGTCGCTCAACATGCGGATCGGTCGATTCATTGTGCGAAAGATCAAGCCTTCGGGCGATTTTAGGAAAACGTCGAGCAAAATCGCTTCCAGCGCTCCTTAAATAGGATAGTTCGTACTGGTAATACTCTGATAAAATATCGATGTTATTTTTGATCATTTCACATCTCTCGTAGATCTTTTCATTTTAAAAATTTAGTAAACAAAGATTAATATGCAGTTAACCACCGACGAAATGCAGACACACAATCTGCTTTTGCTTTTTTGATTAGATGAACCACGTCGCCGCCAACGGAAGCGACGTGAAAGTCGTGCTGTTTATTTATTATCGACCACTTTAATTAAATGCCATCCAAATGCTGTTTTAACAGGATTAGATATTTCATCTTTGTTCATTGAAAAAGCTGCATCTTCAAATTCTTTCACCATTGCTCCGCGAGAAAAATATCCCAAATCACCACCATTTTGACCAGAAGGACAAATCGAAGATTCCTTTGCAGCATCCTCGAATGATATTTTTCCACTTTTTATATCCTGGAAAATTTTTTTAGCCTGATCTTCATTTTCTACCAAAATATGCTTAGCATGAACTTCGGTAACCTTATGAGCTTCCTCTGCTTCAGTAAATGCACAAAACGAAAGAACTGCACCACCAATGGCCACTCTAAACTTATTATTCATCTTTCACCTCAATTGTTTTAACACGTTCCACAATAACTAATTAATCAGCACAAAGTAAACAATTGTTCTTTTATTTATTGTAATTATAATAGATAGCACAAATTCTGCTTTTATAACTTTAGAGCTTCTTTCACGTAGTTACTTTGGGTGGACACACTCACCTTATATTTTTGGATATAGTGCAAGGCTTTTTCCTAGAGGATCAATCAAGCATTGGACATCGTCCAGAAACTTTATTTTTTTGTTGGAGATCAAATAATTACAAATAATTGTATGACACAATCAATGCTTATGTTTCAAATGCAATGATTAATGTGCAGAAAGTATGTGGTGTTAATAATGAAAATTATAGAGATAAGGTATAATTTCGTATACGGAAAAAGATACACACTCTCCCCTGTGGATCAATGTAGCACCTTCAGGAATGTAGTATTGTATTTCCTTTGCGTCATATTCATCCGAAAACAGCAAAAAAGCGGAGCTTTTTAACCTCTTGGAGAAAACTTCTTTTGATCTAGGAAATTCATAACATTGAATATCGGAAAAAAGGTTCAATATGTACGCGACATTCCACGGTCTTTTAGAAAATATAAACACCGGGAGATCTGGTTTTGACGTAAAAAACTCTGACAACCTACTTTGTCCAGTAAAAAGACAATCAACTTTTGCAGATGAATTCCAAGGACCTGCCGTAAAAAATATTACTATGGCAACCGCGGCATATTGCAGTGTTTTCTCTTTTATTTGCTGAATCACGAATGGGAATATCAACATTAGGATAGGAAAACACGCCATTACATATCTCAATACTTTATATGGAGCTAGGAAAATATTGCCGGCGCTCCAAATAAAGCAACTTAGAAAAATTAATAAAACTCTTTTATCAAGATTTGATCGCAGAAACCGAACAAAAACAAATGCCGCAACAAAAACCAAAGTACAGAAAATGTACGGATTAAACAAATGATCCTGAATTATACGAAACAGTGCATCGCAAGAATCACAGAAATTTTGCAAGATTACATTGAAGCTAAACTTTTTATACGCTTCTCCAGCTCTCCCGCACGTGAACCCATAGAAAAATCCGCAAAATAGCAGTCTTGCGAATAAAATCGATGATAAAAATGAAATATTAATAAACATTGTATTTTGCTTTTGATCGGTTTTTTTGCAAAAAACTAATAATACTCCAAATAGCATCAATACGTATATTGCAGCAAAATATCCGGACAATAATGTCAATCCGACTATTGGAACAAATTTACAAAAATTTCTGAAATTCCAGAGATTTTTTCGTGTTTTTATTGCATCGTAGCATCGAACAAACGCATATGTAAACGCAATAAGTAAAGTTTCCTGCAATTGATACGGCCGCATAAATAAGCTATTGGAAATAGCACCGGTATTTCCAAAAGAAATCAGTAAAGAAAATGGCACTAATAATGCATTTTTCTGAAACAATCTGCAGAGCAGTCCATACATGAGGCAGAATGAAATAAAGAAAAACAACAGATTTAATTTGCAACCATGATCAATGATCTCTCCTAAATTTTCCGTTGTAATTCCCGCAAACCAAAGACGAAAACACGAATAAAAAAGATTTGTGTGTGGCCGATCATTATTATCAAAATAAAGTGACTTCACATCTTCGAATGCATCAGCAATGGACACCTTATTGAAAAGAGCAAGCTCCTTAATCTGTTTGCCGGTATAAACTACATTCTCTTCTAGCGCTTTGTTATAGCAGTAACTTGAATTATTGGAAATAATTACGGATAGCACCTCATCCAGGTGAACTCCCTCTTTCTGCGGTATGTACCCTAGTCTCACCTGAAACAAGGCTGCAAAAACAACAAAGCACAACAACCAAAGTACATAATTTTCCCTGCAGGCAAAGCGGTGAAACATTCATCCTCGTCAATGCGTTGGTGCCCCTGGCCGGAATCGAACCAGCACGTCCTTGCGGACAACAGATTTTGAGTCTATCGCGTCTACCAGTTCCGCCACAGAGGCACAGAAGATTAAATACACCACTTCAGAGCAATAATCAAGAAGTTTTTTGTGTAGGTTCAATACACGTGAGACTGCCCCAGAGCTGCAGTTTGTCTGAATATACTCCATAGGGGTTGTACCGTTCAAGCTGACATGTTGGCGATAATTGTTGGGACTGTTTGTGTAAGTTCAGATAGAAGTGAGACTCTAGTACAGCTAACTTAGGTTATAAAGTAAGCTCAGGGTACGATAACTATGTAAAAATTATCGTTGGAATTTCAGATGGTGGAGGGGGTAAGATTTGAACTTACGTAGACTTTCGTCGGCAGATTTACAGTCTGATTATATCAGATAACAACTCTGTACATTAAACTACAACACCGCCCACAATGCACTCAATATTCAAGCAAAATCTACATAACATCATACAGCACACCACATCTAAATTTATTAGCATCTCAAAAAAAAGTTGTAAAGAAGTTGTAAAAATACTTGCTCGTTTCTCCAAGTAACGCTATATTTTAATTAAGCAATGACAGAGGATACAGTGCCTATAAAGTGGATAAAAGTTGAAAATGTGAAGGGACTTCGATACTACGAACACTCAACACGTATTTATAAAAAACGAAAAGACAGAAATTTTTCGCTTACATATAAGTTAGACGGACAAACAAAAACTGAATCTCTCGGATGGGAGTCTGACGGATGGACAATTGAAAAAGCTTCCGCGATAATGAATGAGCTAAAGCAAAATCAAAAAACTTGCCATGGTCCTCGCACCCTAGCAGAAAAACGAGAGCAAGCCCAAAAGCAGAAGGAAGAAGAGGAAGCAAAAACCAAAGAAGAAGAAAGCAAAACAATAACATTCTCTCAAGTATACGAAATGTATATGCCGGCTCAAAAAATGAAGAAAGATCCGAAAACTTGCAAAAACGAAGTCGGATATTACGAAAATTGGTTCAAAGAAACTATTGGAGAGAAACCAATAGACATTATAACAATAGACGAACTTCAAGCAATTATAGACAAAGCAATATCCTCAGGCAAAAAACCGGCTACCGCAAGACTCTTAAAAGCTTTTGTCAGGCAAGTACTCAACTTTGCGAAAGACAGAGAGCTGTATACAAAAGATAACGTTGCCGAAAAAATAAGCATACCTAAATTCGATAACAGACGCACTAGATTTTTAAGCGTAGAAGAAGCGCAAAAATTGTTAAGCATACTAAAAGAACGCAACAAACAAGCGCACGATATGTCCATCTTCTCCATGTATTCAGGAGCAAGGCAAGGAGAAGTATTTTCTTTGTGCTGGGAAAATATAAACTTCAAAACAAAATTTATTGCACTATTTGATACAAAAAACAACAACAAAACCAGACACGTCCCGCTAACAGAAGAAACAGAAAAATTGTTAAAAAACTTACACACAAAAGACAGCCGCGGCCCTGTGTTCAAAACAGAATCAGGAGAAAGATTTAAAAATCTTCCGAGGGCATTTTTGTACGCAATAGACGAATTAGGATTAAACAACGGCATTAAGGATGCACGGCAAAAAGTCGTATTCCACACATTGCGACATTCTTATGCAAGCTGGCTCATGATGAAAGGCGCGGATCTTTTAGCAGTAAAGGAGCTACTCGGTCACTCAACCACAGCCATGACAGAGCGGTATTCGCACCTGTCTCCAGAACACCTAAAAAAGACAGCGGCATTATTAAATAGTTTATGAGACAATATATTATGACTACATGTGTATACTGTGAGCACTTACAGACAACCACCCCAAATCTTCGAAATAAAGCCCGTAGAATGCCTTCTAAATTTTCGTATAGTTTTATACAAAAAGGTGTGTGAACGCTGCTGTACAGGCGTTCTGACGCAATTTATTTTTTGACACCTTTTAAAATCAACAAACTAACGAGTTTGTAGAACTTGCCCTTAACAAATTCAACAAATTTTAAGAAGCTTAACTTTTCTCGTCTTCCTTCTTAATCATCAATTTGCTTATGCCGAAGTATGCAAGTCCGATTTCTATGATCCTATCCACCTCATCCGGGGTGTAAATCATTGCAATTGCAGCAGCTATAGCGATAATTCCCTTGGTTTTTTCGCTTATAACTATGTCTTTTAGCATGTTTTTCTCCCTTCATTTATGCATAAGCTCTTCGCAACCACCCGTTAATGAATCTTTTCTGTGACGGCGTGATGGTTGCAATTAGTCGATAATACCCCGCCGCCTCGGATTTGAGAGCCGCCAGCAGATCCGTTGGATCTGATTCATTAACAGCCCCAAGAGTTCCAGGTCCAATGATACCGTCTTCCACAACCTGTTTGCCTGCCGACAGCAATGCACGCTGCAGTA
>JAISZX010000132.1 GCA_031284365.1 Holosporaceae bacterium | reverse complement strand
ATGTGCGGCTTTCCCTGCAGAATCGCGTTCAGAAGACACATAAGCACCTTCTTATGCTTCTCTGCGCCAAACAGATTCGCAAAAACGAAATCCGAACTCGGATTTAGTAGTCCGTCCATAAACTGCCCCCCCGTGTGCATTGCAGTATATCATGTCTTCTTGTAAAAATCAAGCCAAAATGAGCAGTCTCACATGTATCAAACCTAAACACATCTAAAAAAATCTTGACTTTTCAAAAAAGTTGTTGTAGAATGTATCAAGATTGAAAAAATCAACAGAATTGAAAAAAATCAATTAAACGGTGCCTAGTGCGTCGTTTTCAAAAAAATACATTGTTTAAATTAGGAGAAAAAAATGAATTTCAATAGAACTATAATTAAAGCTAAGTGTTTAGCAGATATCAAAACCATACGTCTAAAATCGCCGGACAAATCTATAAATTGCGATCATGTTTCACAGTGTGCTGGATACTCTCCGCCACATATCGTTGATGCAGCATTGATTGCCGCATCGTATCAGTATACTATGTCCAAAATTGTTTTGTGGAAGAGTTTTATGAAAATCAGCAAGGTTGTATTCCCGGTTGGAGGTTTGGGGAAGCGATTTTTTCCCATAACCAGAGCTATCCCAAAAGAAATGCTTGGGATAATAGATAAGCCGCTGATTCATTATGCTTTTGAGGAAGCTGTAGCAGCGGGCATAGAGGAATTTATTTTCGTAACGCGGCACGGAAAAGATTCAATAGAAGATTATTTCGATTACATGTTCTCGCATTCGGAATATTTCGATATAAAAATTGGAAGTGTGTGCTATGTGCGTCAAAATGAGCCCCGCGGACTTGGACATGCGGTTTTGTGCGCAAAAAATTTAATCGGAAACGAATCATTTGCAGTAATGTCTGCTGATGATTTTATTTTTCATAGCGAATCATGTCTCGGCGAAATGATAAAATTCTATGATGGATCAAACATGGTGGCTTCTATGAATGTAGCTCCAAATGATGTGGATAAGTACGGAATCCTGGATGTGGATTATGAAACCGACAGGCTGGTGGTAGCAAAGTCAGTGGATGAAAAACCATCAATGGAAACGGCAAAATCAACCAACGCAATAGTTGGTCGCTATCTACTCTCTCATGAAATTTTCGAAGTTTTAGAGGAATTAAAGCCTGGGATCGGAGGAGAAATACAATTGACTGACGCTCTTCTTGGAATGATTCCATCGCACGGGCTAACAGGATTTAAATTCGAAGGAAAACGGTTTGATTGCGGATCAAAGGAAGGACTTTTATCTGCCATTCTGCATGTTGCCGATCAAAACGAGAAACTCCATCATATAATTGCGGATTTTTATGGGAGCAAAAAATGAAAATTACTGTCATTGGAACTGGATATGTTGGGCTTGTGTCGGGTGTGTGTTTCGCTGAATTTGGTTTTAATGTAGTATGCGTTGACAATAACGTAAACAAGATTGCAGAACTGAAAAATGGTCGCGTCACGATATACGAACCTGGTCTTGATAAATTGATGCAGAAAAATTCACAGGCGGGACGTTTGACATTCACCACAAACACGGAGAAAAGTGTAAAAGACGCAGACATTGTTTTTATTGCGGTCGGAACTCCGAGCAAATCCGATGGCAGTGCTGATTTATCCTATGTATATCAAGCAGTTGATGATATATCGTTGAGTATAAACAGAGATGCGGTGCTTGTAATAAAGTCCACGGTGCCGGTTGGAACAACCATGGCTGTGAAAAATTTTCTTCTGGACAAAGGCGTTAGCATTGACGTCGCTTTCAATCCGGAATTTTTGAAAGAAGGCGCAGCCATCGATGATTTTATGCATCCGGATCGCATAATCCTTGGGGTCGAAAGCAAAAAAGCAAGAAAAATTTTGGAACATGCTTACCGTCCGCTCTATGTGTTTAATATTCCAATTGTATTTACGAATCTGGAAACAGCCGAGCTTTCGAAATACGCTTCTAACGCGTTCCTTGCAATGAAAGTTACCTTTATCAATGAGATAGCTAATCTCTGCGAAATCTGTGGAGCAGACGTGAATGAAGTCGCGCTCGCCATGGGACTCGATAAAAGAATCGGCGATAAGTTTCTGCAGGCTGGCCCTGGATACGGAGGATCATGTTTTCCAAAAGATACTTCAGCGCTGAAAGATTTTGCAGATAAGCTTGGAGTGGAATTACCTCTTGTGGAAGAAACGATAAAATCAAATGCTGCTCGTCGCATAAAGATGGTTGATAAAATCCTCGCCACCTGCGGTAACGATGTAAATGGAAAAAATATCTCGATTCTTGGAGTAACGTTCAAGGCCAACACGGACGACATGCGCGATAGTCCAAGCATAGACATAATTAATGCACTTTTGGAAAAAGGAGCTAACATTCGCATATACGATCCGTCTTCCTCAGATCAGGCGAAGCAGATATTTCCCAACATAAAATTCAGTGACAATGCATATGATAATTGCAATGAGGCCGATGTTGTGCTGGTTTTGACCGACTGGAGTGAATTCCGGGCGCTCAATCTGCGTGAATTAAAAAATAGGGTAAAAAATCCACTGCTGATCGATTTGCGCAACATATACGCATTGTCGGAGGCACAGACTTTTGGGTTTGAGTACTATTCTGTTGGAAGAGGTTCAAGAAGACACTAATTGTATGAATAATAAAATTTTGTATATTTGTATATCTTTCCTTGGAACCGCTCCGTTAACTCTGCAGGCGTTGACGCAACCGCAGGAAATGCGCGAATTGTGCGGCAAAGCTCAGGAGTTGGAGAAAAAAATCAATAAATTAAAGACGGAAATAAATTTATTTCTGCAAAAAGAACGTATTTCAACTCCTCTTATTAAAAATATTTACGATATTCTCACGAGATGCTTTACCGTTTTGTTGGATATACAGCGTTTTTCAAATTTATTAGCGCTTGGTCAGGCGGATACCAGAAATGATTTCGTGAAATGTTCGATCGTTATCAAAAATTTTGTATCGTATTTCAAATCCGTTAGCTCGCAACTTGGAAAAGCTGGTGCAGAAATATCCAAATTGAGGGAGAACAAGCAACTGAGTCAGAGCGAGTTAAAATCAGCACTATCTAAATATGAGAAACTGTGTCAAGAAATAGAAACAAAAGCTAATGAATTAGCTCTTACACGCGTGGAAAACATCATTCAAGACGATGTTGTCTGTCATTTGGCAACAAAATCAGAGTCTTTGGACGAATTGGACGCTGAACTTGAAGCAGAAAACACAATTGGAGTTTTAAAAAACACAAAAGTATCGACAGAATTAGTTATCGCATATCCAGTTGCTGGAAAGATCGCCAATGAGTTTGGCGACAAGGGAGCAAATAATGAAATGCTATACTACACGTCGTTTGAAGCACCTCCGGATGCCATCGTAACTTCTCCAGCTAAAGGAGTGGTAGTATTTTCCGAAAAGTTCCTAACCTACGGAAATATATTGATTATTAGCAACGGTGAGTATAGGGTATTTTTATATGGAATGGACGTTCTTTTCGCATCAACGGGAGATGTTGTGGAAATAGGAGATTACGTTGGAAGAATGAAGGCAAAAACTAGCGATCCGCCAGTCATAAAGATGGAGCTAAAAAAATCTGGCGAGCATCTTGATCCGCGCCAATGGATGAAAGCAGCAGAAAAAATAGAGAAGAAACAGTGAAAAGAATTTTAGTTTATAGTATTTCGTTATTGGGAATGTGCTCGTGCAGCATCTACGCTGGTAGTTCTCTTAAGGGAGCTACATCTAATGAATCAATCGAAGAAAGACCATCAGAGATTTTATCGGAAAAAGACAGCAAGGAGAAAAAATGTCCCATTGTCATTCCAGATTCAATAAAAAAAAATGTCCCGCCGGAAATGCATTATACCGTATTTCTGCAGCTGATACTTAATTTAATACGCTCCGAGTATGTAAAAAATCTATCAGAATGCGAAATTACAGAAAAAGCCATTGCCGGTCTGCTATCGTCTCTGGATTTGCATTCATCGTATTTGAACGAGAAGGCTTTTACATCGCTAAAGAATCAAACCGACGGAGAATTTGGCGGACTTGGCATAGAAATAATGATTGATGATGGGTTTGTGCGCATCATTTCTCCGGTCGACGATACTCCTGCTTACAAAGCAGGAATAAAAAGCGGCGATCTCATCATATATATAAACGACGAATGTATAAATGGGATAAGTGCTGAAGAAGCTCTCGAAAAACTGCGTGGCAAGCCAAAAACGAAAGTTAAATTGAAGATAAAACGCGGCGATAAATTGCCGTTCGATATAGAAGTCGAGCGCGATATTATAAAAGTACAGTCCGTAAAAGCTGAAGTTTGCGATAATATTGGATATGTTAGAATTTCAACTTTTGATAAAAATACGACACTTGATATTAAGAAATTTTTACGGAAAAACAAAAAACTGAGCGGTATTGTTTTGGATGTGCGAAATAATCCCGGAGGACTTCTTGATGAAGCTGTATCTACTTCAAACATTTTCTTGAATGGTGGAAAAATAGTCTCGACACGTGGACGTACCGAAGAAAATTCAAAGGTATTTTTTGCAGATTCTGGAGATCTAACCAATGGTTTGCCGTTGGTGGTGCTGATTAATAGCGGAACGGCGTCAGCTCCGGAGATATTGGCTGGAGCTCTGCGTGATAACAAACGTGCATTGATTGTCGGAACAAGGTCGTTCGGAAAAGGATCAGTGCAAAAGGTAATTCCACTGTCCGAAAAAACAGCAATTAGATTAACTGTGGCGAAGCATTACACACCCAGCGGTGAGTGTATTCAAGCAAACGGAATAGTTCCAGATATCGAAGCCGATTATGCAACGATAAAAAAGTTGGATAATCTGTTTACAATTCGCGAGGAATCGTTTAACAACGCCTTGGATGCAGACAAAAAGGAGAAAAACAAAAAGAAATCTGATGCACAGAATAAGAAAACAATAGATGAGCTTGGTAAAAAGAAAGATAAGAAAGATGACGAAGATGAAGAGTTGTTGTATCGAAAATTATCTCTAGAGGAAAGATTGGATATAGATTATCAACTGAGTAAAGCATTTGATATAATCAAAGCTGTTGGTAAGTTTTATGATGTTACCGGAAAGAAATAGATGAAAAAAAGTCGCAAATTGTTTCTAGCATGGGGAATCTTTCTTACTGTAACATTTTCGTTTGTAATGTCCGTGGAGGTGTACCACAATTCTAGAAAAGAACACGCATCAAGTTTCCAATATCGAATTTTAATAGACAAAAATTCAATAATAGAAAACGAGGATAAAAATCCACAATCAGTTTCGCAGGAAGAGGAAAAACCAAATGTCGAAGCTGAATTATATGAACGTACTAAGTACGGATATCTACCAAAAATTTCAAAATCTGGTGTAAGCGTATTTAATGAGTATTCTGCTAGTTCAGAGAGTGGTTCTTGGAAAATGGTGAGAGTTGCTGTTTTGGTTGATGATATCGATCAAACGAATTCAGCAGTAAAATTGGTTAGCCAAAAAATTACATTTATTGTTCCGCATTACATTGATAATCTCGAGAACGTTGTAAAAATAATTAGAGAAAATGGTCATGAGTTTTTCATACAGATGCCAACTCAATCTTCCATTTCAGCAAATAAAAAGGAGACAGTTTCACCGTTTTTGGCCAACGCAAATATTGATACGACATTAGATAAGCTTTTTTACTTGCTTGCGTCGACTAAGTATGCCATCGGAGTAGCCAACGTTTCTCCAACGCTGCTCACTAAATCCAAAAAAGATATGGCTGCTATCGCGGGTGTTCTTGCGCAACGTGGACTGGCGTTCGTTGATATTGAGAAATCGAATGATCTTCTTCAGGGTGTTGCTAAGAAAAGCAGCTTGATTTATATTAGGGCTACAAATGCATTCGAGTCAGATGGAGTTACGAAGCTCGAAGATGGAGATATAGTGGTGATTCGTTCAACGAATTTAAAAAGCTTCATAAAAATACTTCCAGAAAATTGGTTGTTGAGCCCAGTCAGTGTGTCTGTAAGGAGGCAACCGTGATTCCGTACAGAAGGTGTGTTGGAATTTTTTTGATAAAAGATGGTAGAATTTTTGTTGGACAGCGCATTGACGTGAAGAAAGCTTGGCAGTTGCCTCAGGGTGGAATTGAGGATGGCGAAACGTGTTTAGAGGCGGCAAGGCGTGAGCTTTTCGAAGAAACAAACATATCTTCCACAGAATTTCTTGGATTATCCTGTTCCTATCGATATAAGTTTCCGATGCGTATTAGAATGATACTTGCAAAAAAGTGGGGACGGCTTATGTACATCGGCCAGGAAATTACTTTTTGCGCATTCAGGTTTACCGGGGATGAAAGCGAAATAAATCTCCAAAAGGACTCGCAAGAATTCGAAAATTGGAAATGGATGTCATCGGATGAGCTTTTGAAAAGCATCGTATATTTTAAAAAACCATCATACAAAATGGCGCTTGCAAAATTCAAAGAACTTAATTTTTTTTAATAAAAATTTGTTGATTTATTTTTAAAATTTTTGTATTTTTTTATGTTATTTGTTTTGGAGAACATTTTATGAAAAGAACATTGTGTGTAGTTGCGTTATTAGGAATACAGCAAGTATCAGTAGGATATGATAGTTTCGATGGAATATATTTCGGCGGAGGAGTTGGTGGTGGCCTTTCAAAAGCTGAGGCATCAGTACAATCAGGTAGTGAGAAAGTATCAAAAAGCAATAATTGTTTTTTCTGTAATTTATTATTTGGAAAAGGTAAAGCATCTAATGCTTCAAAAGTGTTTTGTGCAGGTGAAATTCTTGCTGATTTTTCAAAAACAAAACATATTGGAACATATCTGGGAGGCAAAGAAGTAAGATTAAGAAACAATGGCATAGTTCCTTACTTGGGATTTTTGTTCGGACGTGTCGAACCGACAAGTAAAACTCTTACTTTTGTAAAGTTTGGGATTACTTACACAAAATTATTCCTTGAAAATGAGCAGGAAAATTTAACAATTGCTAGGTTGGCTCCAACTTTAGGTTGTGGCGTTCAAAAAAATGTATGTTTAGGGTGGAGTTCGCGTTTTGAGGTTTGTTACAGATTAAAAACAAAAAGAAGTAACTCGCACTACAGACTTTGTAATGATAATGGATTTAATGCTCGAGTAACAATTATTCATAACATAATAGGTATTTGATTTTCGCATGTGTTGCTTGCTTTAAAAGTCGTGTCATAAAAGACACGATTTCGTATGAAAATCGTTATTTTTGTGTTATCTTTTGCATTAATATTTTGGTTGTGCTAAACAAGAAGTAGTTTTTTTGTGAGGTTTCTCGTGTTATCAAGAAAGGTGTTTTGTTTAGCTGCGTGTTCGTTAGCTTTATCATGCTACGCAGTAGACGTAAAGGAATCAGATTCTTCGAAAAAATCTGAGACTGGTGTTAATGGGAAGAAAGAAAGTTATCTTAATTTAAAAGGAGCTCATGAGAGAAGTAACGAGCGTTTTTGTGGTAAAAGGAACACATCTGCTGTTGCTGCAAATCCAGTTCTGCGATTTGGTGATAATATCATTCTGGAGGGAGATGTTTATTACGGGCGCCAATTCACTCTCTCTGGATATCTAAAGAGCTCAAGAAATTTGTCTAGCATTACCGGTGAGAAGAACAGTTTTTACAACGAGTTCGATGATATCGGAAAACCAATAAATGCTATGTCTAGTGAGGCCATTGGGAGAGGGCATTTTTACAGGAACTATACGCGTCTTGTTTATAAAAATGATTGCAGAAATTTTCGCGTAGTCGCTGGAGATACGACGACTCATAACACGATTGGGTTTCAGCAAGTGTTATCTGGAGCAGGAATCAGCGTTTTCAGACAGAGTGGGGATTTTAGCATAATAAATGTGGGTTCTCCTATAGTGATTACCAGACTTAGTAAGGTGGAGTGCAAATTAAATGGAGAAATTATTGCGCTACAAGTGTTAAGGCCTGGTGTTTACTCAATTAACGATTTGCTAGAGGAAGCGAAGTTACCTGGAGTTTCTATAAAAATAAGTGATCAGCTCAGTAGATCAGAAACTTTAGTTATAGATTATTTCTCGTGCTATGGAAGACCAGATACTTGCTCGGATGATTGGGATTTCACTGCTGTTTGGCCTAACAAATGGAATTTAGAAGATCCGCATAGGATTAAATATAGAAAAGAGGTTCGCTGTAGTACAAATTATAGGTACGGGTATTCGGATGAGCTTGCAGTTGGAGTCGGAGGACAAGCATACGGTAAGTCTTACAATCTTGATGCAACAGTTATATTCTCAAAAGGTTTTGGTACAATTTCTCCAAATGTCGGATACAGCGAGGTGCACGGCAAAGATAAGACAAAAAGGAGATTTGGTTTTGGTATTTTTTACGCAATTCCAAAAAATGATGCTGGAATCCATTTCGAAACATTCTTAGCAATTAAAGAAGGTGGGTACGGAGATCTTGGTCTCGGAGAAGACGCAGAAAAAGATTACAACGAACTGATCGAAAAATGTTTTGCTACAGATGCGCTGCGGACGAAGTACAAAAACTCAGGCAAGTCTGCTACATACAAGCAAGTTGTTGTGAGAACGTCTGTTGACCCTATTTATGGAATAACTCCGGCTTTTACGTTCAACGGAGAATGGGAGAACGGAGATTCGAATGGGTATAGCGGAAATAGATTGCGCGAGTACACTTTGAGCTTCACTACTAAGTATGGTTGCTCTTCGTGGGTTTTTGCTGGTGGGTTAACGTATGACGATCCATCAAAAGGGCGTAATTTGAGATCTCCTGACAGAAGGCTTACGCTGGCCTGCACAATAAAGTTAAATTCTGAAATTGAGGTTCAGGGAAATTACGTACACTATGATGATGAAAAAAGAAAAGGATATGGATGTTTGACATACACTCCTGATGCGATAAAAGGGCTTGAGTTGAGCTCAGAATTTACGACAAGGCCTGGAGTTAGAGATCAAACCTTCACGGTTAAGTATGACGCAAAGTTCTTTGGAGTCAAAGTTGAGGAAGATACAACAAATACTTACAAAGACAAGGAAGCTGATACGCAGAATTCACACAATAATAAGCAGAGAATTTTCCTTGGAACTAGCATATCTAAAAATGGCTTCAGCGGGCACAGAAGCGGTGGATTCAATATATTGAAAGACTAGATTTTTCTGTTTCAAAAAAAAAACCCACGAAAAGTGGGTTTTTTTTTACAAAAATTAGCTGTTTTTTTACTTTTTTAGTATAACTTAAAGAAAAGGTTGGAGAGGACAGCAATGAAATACACGTATCTTTTATGTTCCGTTATTGTATCAGTTGGATTAGCCGATTTTGGTTATTTCGCCTCAAAGAGGATGGGAGCAAATTTGCAATTAATTGAAGTGAGAGGTTTGTCGGAAAAAGTTGTAAAAGCTGATGTTGGAGATATTTTTATAACAATATCAAATAATAGTGAGAATCTTGAAGAGCTTTACAAAAAACGCACCGCCGACAAGCAGAAAGTCATTGAATTTCTGAAAAAAAATGGAGTAATTGCTGAGGAGATTTCAAATGTTTCTACGGAAACGAACGTATGCAAAGAGGATGATAAATCTTCGACGCTATCTGGTCTTATTACCGAGAAAAAACGTAAATATTTTGAGGCAAATGACAAACTAAATGTTCATCTTACGGATTTTGATAAATTAGATAAGATAAAAGAAGATATTGTAAAGCTTTCTTCAGAAGGAATCTTAGTAACGTATAGTTATGCATATCAATTGACAAATTTTTCAGATATAAAAATTAAAATGATGCATGAAGCATCTGAAAATGCACGCAAAAATGCAGAAGCTTTCATAGCACCGCACAACCAAAGCATCGGCAAAGTTGCTTATCTGAGGCAAGGTGAAATTTCCATCCGAGCAGAAAATGAAACAGAGGATACGAGTTATTGGGAAACAAAAGAAAAAACAAGTGTTTATAAAAAAATAAGACTCGTTGTCAGAGCTGGCTTCACAAAGTCAAGAAGCTTCTTGGGGCGCTAATTATGGCCCGGAAACAGGTTTAGGCAGCTGTAAAAGTGCGAGGAAACTGTTTCCGAGAGGCGAGCTGACCTCATTTAGATGAAGAGCTCTTTGCATTGTCAAGCGATTTGATATCTTCCATGAATGAAAAAGCGTTCAGCAACTTTCCACTTATTATGAAAAGCAATATGCTGGTTCCAGAAACTGCCAGTAGAGCTATGTTGCGCTCAGACCCCCCTGCTAGGTAGTGCGCCTTTGCATAATCGTTCATAATTAAAATTGACGCTAACATCAACGCTGAAATTAACAGCTGCTTTGCACACTCCTTAAGAGTGCTTTTGTCAACGAATATCTTGCAGTTACCTTTTAACTTTATTGCTAAATAAATCCAGTTGCTCCAGGAAGCCAATGCTGTCGCCCAAGCGATTCCTGTGTGTTTCATGAAAGGCATAAAAGCTGCAATCATTAGCACATTCACGAAAATTGAAATAATGCCACCTATGAACGGTGTGCGCGTATCCTTATTTGCAAAAAAGGTTGTCGAAAATACCTTTGTTGCCATGTACATCGGCAATCCGAATGCAAAAGCTGTTAATGCAGGATAGGTGGCTCTCACGTGCTCTGCCGTAAAATTTCCTCGTCCATAAATTGCTCCTATAATCTGCTCTCCAAGCGACGTTAAGATCACAGCAGCAGGCAGTGTGAACAAGAAAGCAAACAACAATCCAAGATTCATTTGTTTGTGGGCAGTTTCAAAATCTTTTTTGTGAATCGCACGAGTTAACGGCGGAAGTAAGGCTGTGCTAAACGCAATACCAAGAATTCCGATAGGAAATTGGTGAACGTGATCGACGTAGAAAAAATAAGATATGGCTCCGGTCGGCAAAAATGATAATAGAACGAAATCCACTAAAATATTTAACTGTAAAACTCCCGCTCCAACTGCGCCAGAAAGCAATTTTTTAAAGAAGAGTTTAACTTCATTTTTTTTTGTTGAAAAATCGAAACGTATTGCGAACCCTGAGTGTCGCACGTCAATCCACAAAATAAAAGCCTGAACGAATCCAGCAAAAAAAGTAGCCCATGCCATAGTGTAGGCGGTACTTGGGAAGAATAGAGGCCCAACGAAAAGAGCTGCAATAACGCAAAAATTTAGTGTTAGTTGAGACGCTGCCGTCATTGCGAATTTATTTATTGTATTGAGAATGCCTCCAAACAACGCTGCTAGAAATGATGCTGCAACATACGGAGAACAAACTCTTCCAACGGATACAAGGTGCTCAAATTTTTCTGAGGACGGATCAATGCCACCTGCAAACACACCCATTACTTTACGGAAAAAAATCAGACAGATGATTAAGAAGAAGGCTAACCACAACACAAGCCACGTAAAAATCTGTGATGCAATTTTCTCACTTTCTTCATGTCCACCGTCTCGCAGAGAATTCGAAAATATTGGCAAAAACGACGCATTAAACGCTCCTTCTGCAAACAACTTTCTTAACGAATTCGAAAATTTAAACGCAAGTGAAAAAATATCAGCAAACAAACCGGCTCCAAGAATGTATGATTGAGCGATATCCCTAATGAAACTACTAACGCGGTAAGCTAACGTCCACCCTCCAACGGTGATAACATTCTTAATCAAACTCATTTTTCACTCCTAACAAAAAAAATAAACATGTATGTCTAGTAGCACATAAAGCCAACTTTCACAAGACCTTATCATATACTAGTGCTTTGTATAATCGTCTAAGATTATCAAGTTAATCATCGCGAAATGAGAAGTAAGACGTGACATTTCTTATGGTTTTTATACTTAACCGCTGGATCTTTCGATCACATAATCGAGCAGTCAGGAGTCTCTAAACTTGCGATATTGGGAAAAGTAATTTAGACGTATTTATTGGAGAAAAAAACAGAAAATTTAAAAATACTCCGGAAGGCATAAAATAATGCATATGGCTTTTTCCTAGGGGGTAATCAAGCATTAATTTTTTATTTTAACAAGCGAATGGCGAGATATACCTGTCTCCAGGAAAAAAGCCATTAGCTTAATGCCGACGTAGTTTGCGCGGCACACTCTCCACCAATTATCATATTATACCAAAATAGTAAAATTTTTGTTAATTTTTGAAATTATTCTTCATTTCTCTCAAAAAATAACGCTTTTTTAACATATTTTTTATAATATGGTAATCGGTGGAAGATGTGCCGCGCCGATTGGATTAATAACAAAATAAACAACCCCGCCGCATATATGTAGCTGTAATGGCTAATGCATTGTAATATATAGCTATGGTTACGATGTAGCGATGCGAGAAACTGTCTCGCCGCAAAGATCATTGAATCTGCCCACTTGATTAGCTCGCATCGCAGTAATTATGCCGGACCGTATCTTAGAGCCTGAAATATCAGCGACTCTGTATTTATATGTTTGGCACACTACTGTTTCCAGTTTACATTATGGAGGTCGATAATGTCAAAAATTGTTCTCAGCATTCCGGGAATCGCCAGCACAACCGCCATCGCTGTCTTGGCGAAAATTGGAGAAATTGATAAATTCCTGACGGCGCGACAATTGGCCGCCTACATCGGAGTTACTCCGAGACACAAAAACTCTGGAACTTCAGTTCATTACAGACCCTCCATAGCAAAAATCGGAAACGCAATCATGAGAAAAGCGTTGTACCTGTCCGCAATGACAGCTATGCGATGAAGCTTTTGCAAAATTTGCTCAATCCTTGAGAGCGAGAGAAAAAGCTGGAAAGCAAATCATTGTCGCGATCATGAGAAAAATGATTCACGCTATTTTCGGAGTGCTTAAAAATAATTCAAAATTTAACGAAAAAATGCTCTTCAAACACGATTGACTTATCAAAAGGAATACCGTATCAAGTGGATCGAATGGAAATGCCACGAAAAACCACGGATTTGTATGGAAGCCACCGGAACATATATGGAAAAATTTGCTGAATTTATGCATGATCATGGTTTTGAAGTTAGCATTGTTAATCCAATGCAAATCAAGTCATTTGCCAAGAGCAAACTTCTGAGAATCAAGAATGATAAATCCGATTCCGAGTTGATCGCTCAATTTTGTTTAGCCCATATTCCTAGAATTTGGGTACCTCAGCGACCGGAACTGCGTCGACTGCGAGAAATTTGCAGACTGATAAAATCTCTCAAAAGAGAGT